>NZ_JBHIRY010000107.1:0-383 GCF_042138635.1 Paenibacillus medicaginis
CTCAAGGGGACCCTCTGCTAAGGGGTTAGACTGCGTAAGTGGTGCGAGGGTTCGAATCCCTCTCTCTCCGTTTAGAAATACATCCTCGCAAGGGATTTGAACCCAGTCGGGTTCGTCGGAGCATAGGCTTCGTTAGGAACTGCATCGCAGTCTCGAGCGAAGCGAGAGTATCCCTCTCTCTCCGTTTTGAAATACTTCTATGCATTTTTGATTGATTATGGCGGTGTAGCTCAGCTGGCTAGAGCGTACGGTTCATACCCGTGAGGTCGGGGGTTCGATCCCCTCCGCCGCTACCATACATACCCAGGAGGCTTAGCTCAGCTGGGAGAGCATCTGCCTTACAAGCAGAGGGTCGGGGGTTCGATCCCCTCAGCCTCCACCAT
>NZ_JBHIRY010000108.1:0-338 GCF_042138635.1 Paenibacillus medicaginis
ATTACAGCAAAAATCCAAATCGATGTCCCGCATGAGCATACAGAAATGCTCACCAAGACCATCCATACCTACCGCGAAGCATGCAACTATCTTTCTGCACTGGTCTTTCAAACCAAGGAATTACGTCAGCGTGCACTCCATGATTTGTATTATCGAGAGCTGCGAAGTCGTTTTGGTTTGAAAAGCCAAATGGCGCAATCGGTGATCAGAACCGTTATCGCTCGCTATACCTCTGCCCGATCCAACGGACACGATTGGAGCCTGGTCCAATTCAAACGTCCTGAATATGATCTGGTATGGCATCGAGATTACTCTTTGAACGATGATCGGTTTAGCGT
>NZ_JBHIRY010000109.1:0-337 GCF_042138635.1 Paenibacillus medicaginis
AAGGTGGCTCGGGACGGAATCGAACCGCCGACACGAGGATTTTCAGTCCTCTGCTCTACCGACTGAGCTACCGAGCCCTGCATCAGGCAGAGCCAACGAGATGCTCGAACCCTAATAAATTTTCATTCAAAAGCTTCTCAAAGATGTTACGGAACCTCCGGGGTACTCTCACTACGTGAGAGACTGCGAAGTTTATTCAATAAAATAATGCTCCGACGAACCCTATTTGGATTCTCATCCCTGAAGCTTAATCTAAGTGACGGAACCGACGGGATTCGAACCCGCGATCTCCTGCGTGACAGGCAGGCATGTTAGGCCTCTACACCACGGTTCCAGA
>NZ_JBHIRY010000110.1:0-331 GCF_042138635.1 Paenibacillus medicaginis
GCGCTGGAGGGCTTAACGGTCGTGTTCGGGATGGGTACGCGTGGAACCCCTCCGCTATCGCCACCAGACAGGTTTTTCCGGTCCAGTTACCTCCCGAAATTCTTCAGGAAAATAACCAACCTCAGAAAAGACATGCAGCTTTATGCTGCCGCGAGAAATTCGGTACATCACATACTGTGTGTATGAATTTCACAGCGCATCAAGGGTTTACACCCTGAAAACCGGATCCGAAACGTCATTGCGTTTTGTTCATGAGGATAAGCCCTCGACCGATTAGTACTGGTCAGCTCCATGCATTACTGCACTTCCACCCCCAGCCTATCTACCTCGT
>NZ_JBHIRY010000111.1:0-329 GCF_042138635.1 Paenibacillus medicaginis
AATCAGGTCATGTCCCTGAACGATGCGATGCGATTGCTTGTGCAAGAAATCTTTGCGCTGCCGCACCACTTTCTGGTGGATGCTCGCGACTTTCTGTTTGGCCTTCTGCCGGTTGCGGGAACCGCGAGCTTTGCGGGATAGCCGCCGCTGGGCGCGTCTGAGCCGCTTTTCCGATTTTCGCAGATACCGTGGGTTGTCCACCTTCGTCTCATCGGACAGCGCTGCAAACGTGCGTAGCCCAACGTCGATGCCCACGGCTGTTTCCGCCGTCTGGCCGGCTTCCGCTGCCTCTATGTTCACACCGATCCCCACGATCCATCCGTCTGCAT
>NZ_JBHIRY010000012.1:0-139495 GCF_042138635.1 Paenibacillus medicaginis
GTCCGATTTTAGATTTGTTCTTGGACAAACCTTTGAAAATGACTGTGAATCTAACAAGCTATCAATAGAGCTCTATTTCTAGCATTCCACAACAAATAGCGAAGAGCCATTCTTTTCTGGGCTACAGAAAGATTGCTGCCATTATGAATCGGGAAGGAGATGGCATTCATAAGAACACGGTGAGGCGCTACATGCGGGAAATGGGGATCATGGCGATTTACCCCGGCCCCAATCTGAGCAAGCGTGATCTGCAGCATCGCATTTATCCGTACTTGCTGCGCAAACTGAGCATCACTCGGCCAAACCATGTATGGTCTGTCGACATTACGTATATTCGGATGAAACACGGCTGGATGTATTTGTATGCAGTCATGGATTGGTACTCCCGGTACATCATCGACTGGCAACTCGATCAGTCCCTGGAGATTGAATTCGTGCTAGAGACGATGAGACGGGCGTTGGGGCGCCATAAGCCTGAAATCATCAACAGTGATCAAGGGAGCCACTTTACCAGTCCCAAGTACATTGATTTACTAAAGGAGAACAACGTCAAAATCAGCATGGACGGGAAGGGGCGTGCAACGGATAACATTGTGATTGAGCGTTTCTGGCGCAGTTTGAAGTACAATGAGATCTATATCCATGACTATAATAGTCCGAGAGAACTACGGCAAGGTGTCGAACGTTATATTCATCTGCACAATCGTTATCTGCCGCATCAAGCTCTTCAAAACCACACACCAGAGGTTGTGTATACCCAACAGGTTGTACTCGAATCTACAAGTGAATAAACAAGACCTCCCGCGCCTTCGCTTGGGCTGTGTCCTCCACTCGTGGACACCCCTATGCGGGAGATCTATCATCATTTTTTCCAGTTTTCGATTCTGTTCAATCGATATGAAAGGAACGATAGAACGTATATTGTGTATTATTTCACACCTTAACAATCTAAAAAAACTGTCTTGACATCTTGTAGCACTATAGATTGTCTCTTGAAAACACTGTGAAAGGAGCATCATTGAGCAGATAGCTAAGAAATCGAATTATGCTTTCTTCATCTGTAAATAGAGCAACTTTCATTCCGAATTTCCCTCCATATCACGACAAGATACAAGAAATTACCTCTATTTTTTCAATAGATTAGTTGTTATTTTGTACTCATATGAAAAAGTTTGTCATTTTATATCTTTTGAATATAGGCAAATAAAAAAACCAGCGGAAAGGCTGGTTAGAACAAGTAACATTATTAAGTTGTACATCAGCCACCACCTATATGGCCCATAGTCTGAAAAAAATTAGATAACTGAATCTGACCTATGGTAGGCAATGCTGCAATGATAACTAGAACGAGGTTTAAACTTACTAAGTAATTAACCGCCTTTTTGACCATCCCTTTCCCACACCTTTCTTATAAGAGCATTATACTGAGTCTTGACTTCTGATGTAGCAACTGATCTGAAATATTCAAACAAGCCTACACAATTCATCATAAGCACCTTATTATTTATTGTATCCGCTCTTAGCAAACAATTGATTAAACTATTAAAACCATTAGAGTAGTTTTTCCTATATAACTGATATTTAGATAACTCATACCAGTATTTAGCCTCTTCTTCATTAAGAACCTGATTAGAGTAAATATCCTCCGATTCCTGCTCCCGATCCTGTTTAAGGTGATGGTCAAATCGTTCTAAGACATGATCAATATCCAGATTATGCCGTTTGGCCGCTTCCACCACATTCAGAAGCTCTGCAAACACTTCTTTCTTTCCTTCGATATACTCTACATATTCTGGCAGCACACTGATGTCTCCTGACATTAGCCGATTTACGCATGTATTCACTTTGGCCCATTGCTGAAAGGAAGCCATCCACTGCTTGGTGTCCGCATCCTGTTCCTTCACCCAACTCAGATCAGCATAAGCTTGGATATGCTTGAGACCTTTGGCATAATCACCTTTTTCATCACTTGCACTTGCCATCAAAAAATCCGAGTAGGTTATATAAAAGAAAAAAGGCCTGCTCAATTTGTAGGATACATCTTGATCTAAACGGGTGGAATGATGTCGAAGATCATATAAAATTCTCGCTATACGCCCCATGTCCTGAGCTAGTTCAAGTACCTTATCCCAGTGCCCCATCGAACGGAACAGGTTCGCCAAGTCTTTCAAGGCATCCAACTGCTCCAGCTCACCGAGCCGCTCCGCATAAGGACCGAATTCCACTGCAGCCTGCAAATTCTGCACCTGATCGTCACCAATCCGCATCTTGAACAGCCTGTATTGGCATATTGCCAATCGTTCTGAATGCTGGTGTTTCTCGCTAAACGCAACATTTTTATAGAGCAACGCCGCTGCCTCATATCGTTCCTGGGCAAAAAAATCCTCTGCCAGCTCGAACACCAGTGGAGCATAGTATGTAACATTCTCCATTAACACAACTACGACCTTTGCGATGCAGTCCAATCTGTTCAATTCCATACAACGTTGCAAAAATGGCTTGACTCTCCGCCAATTCAAAGGCGCATCCAGCATGTATTCTTGCACATAACGGCTATAGAAATAATCCTCTGGCTTGTCCATCGCTTTCGTGATGCAGTCCAACTGGTGCACAGCTATCGAGCGGTTGCCCATGACAATGCCGCTCACCGTCCCCGGATTCAGTCCGGCCACGGCGCCAAATTCACTCATGTTCAGGTTATGCTCCTGCAAATAGCTTCTGAATTCCGTCCGAATCGTAGCTGTATGCAATGGAATCCTCCTTTCCGAATTTCAATTTTTATTTATCTGTGGAAACTATATACATAAATTATAGTATATATCACCTGCATCTATGAAGTAAATTATTCCATGTATAGATTTGTATATAAAGGAATAGTAAATACATCTTGTTAAGGGTTAAATCTAATTTTTCTGTAGCCTGGAATATGATAAACTCTTCATGGACTCGCTCGGGGGTATAAAATTTACCAGGTGAAGGAGGGAAAGCTCATGATTTACATTGCCTTGCTGAGAGGAATCAATGTGGGTGGCAATAATAAGGTGGATATGAAGCTGCTGAAGCAAACGTTTGAAAAAGCGGGTATGAATCATGTTACCACTTATATCAATTCGGGAAACATCATTTTTTCCAGCGAAGGCATGAGTCATCAGGAGTTGGCGGACAAGCTGGAGCAGGCCATCGCCGCCGATTTTGGCCTTAATATCCGTGTGCTTATCCGTAATCTGCCGGAAATCAGGGAAGTTATAAGTGTTTTGCCTGAGCACTGGACCAATGATGCCCAAATGAAAGGTGATGTTCTTTTCCTGTGGGATGAGATTAATGACAGATCGGTGCTCGACCAGATTCCGGTGAAGCCGGAGATCGACACGGTGATCTTTGTTTCAGGGACCATTTTGTATTCCGTCAGTAAAGCGAATGCCTCGAGGAGTGGATTGATCAAACTGGTGGGCACCAAGCTATATCAGCATATGACGGTCCGCAACGTGAATACGGCTCGTAAGATTTACACGCTGATGCAGGCCGCAGAGCAGGAAGAAGGACTCGGCGGGATTAGGGAAAATAAATGACTAAGGAAGATGAGTTTTCATGGAACAACAGGAATTTGCTCGTTATTTGCTAGGCTTGATCGATGAAGAAGCGGAGGACGAAGAGATTGATCCGGGTGCTTTTTACGGATACTTTCAATTTTTTATGCCAAGCGGAGAAGGGGTGGAACGAGTCTTCGCTCCGCTGGATAAAGGCGCTGCCTATTTGCAGCGAATCGCTCCGATCTATGAAATGCTTGATCCGGCGGATTTTAAGGGGGAGCAGGTGCCGGGCTATTTTATTGGGAAAACAGGCAGAGCATCTGAAGAGGTACTACGAGCCCTCGGCGAACAGCTTGTGCAAGGATTGCAGCAGCTCTTTGAGGAGCAGACGGATATGGAAGGTATGGATGAGCCGCTATCCTATCTGAGAGAGATCGAAGAAATAATCATTCTGCAAAAAGGTGAAATCATGGCCTTTGAGAACCGGAAAGAGCCCATCATCTATGAGACTATGTTCGAGATTGTGGAGGAACGTACGGATTACGATGGCCCCATCTGGGTCCTCAGTGAGGCGTATTACTCGATCGCATGCGATTATTGGCTGTCCTATTATCTTCAGTGGCCCAGATACAAAAAGCTAGCAAATATGGATCCACTGGCCCCCTACTTTGAACTATATAAAATAGGATATACAGCGGTTTTTAGCGGGCGTAGTCTTTATATCGGAAGCTATTAAGCATTGATCGTAGGAAACGATGTACTTAACAGCAAGTCGAACGAATGATATAGTTTCATATTTTTATATCGAATCATCATTTTATTACATTCGATTGGATTGTAATCGCTTTACAATTAGATTTTGAAGGGGCTGGTTGGCCCGCAAAATTTTAAAGCGAGAAGGAGCAAACGATCATGAGCCAAAAATATGCCCCGTTTCATCCGGCGGTGACAGGCCTGCTGCACGGAGGGGACTATAACCCGGATCAATGGCTTGATTACCCCGAAATTATCCAGGAGGATTACCGGCTGATGAAGCTGGCGAACTGCAACGCTTTTACGCTGAACATATTCGGTTGGAGCGCGATCGAACCGGAAGAGGGCCAATATGAGTTCGGCTGGCTGGACCGGATTATGGATGATCTGGCCGCCAGAGATATGAAGGTGATCTTGGCGACCCCGAGCGGAGCCAGACCAGCCTGGATGTCCGCCAAGTACCCGGAGGTGCTGCGGGTGGAGGGCAACCGGCAGCGGAATCTGCACGGGCTGCGCCATAATCACTGTTTTACTTCTCCCGTTTACCGCGAGAAAACAAGGGAGATCAATAAAAGGCTGGCCGAGCGGTACAAGAGTCATCCTGCACTGATTTTGTGGCATATTTCCAATGAATTCGGCGGAGAGTGCCACTGCGACTTATGCCAGGAGGCCTTCCGCGAATGGCTGAAGAAGAAATATGGAACGCTCGAAAAGCTGAACCATGCCTGGTGGACTGGCTTCTGGAGCCATAGATTCTCCGCTTGGGAGCAGATCGAATCTCCGGCTCCGCACGGTGAGAATCAGGTGCATGGCCATAATCTGGATTGGCAGCGTTTTGTGACCGATCAGACGATCGACTTTTACCGGAATGAAATCGCCCCGCTGCGTGAATTAACGCCGGATATTCCGGTGACGACCAACTTTATGGGCAATTATCCCGATATGGGCCCGTTTCTTGGTCTCAACTATGCCAAGTTCGGTAAGGAAGTGGACGTCGTCTCCTGGGACAGCTATCCTGCCTGGCACAGCGATTTTCAGAATACCACCGATTTAGCGGCGGACGTCGCTTTTGTGCACGATATTTACCGCTCCATGAAAGGCGGGCAGCCGTTCCTTGTCATGGAGAATACGCCATCCCTGGTGAACTGGCATAATGTGAACAAGCTGAAGCGGCCGGGAATGCACGCTTTATCTGCTGTACAGTCCCTGGCTCACGGCGCCGATTCCATTTTGTATTTTCAGTGGCGGAAAGGCAGAGGCGCTTCCGAGAAATTCCACGGAGCGGTGGTGGATCACAGCGGCCATGAGCATACGCGCGTATTCCGGGAAGTGGCCGAGGTGGGCGATATTTTGCAGCAGCTCGGTGAAATCCGCGGGACTTCGGTAGCGCCTGAGGTCGCCTTGATTTATGACTGGGAAAATCAATGGGCGATGGATGACGCGCAGGCGCTCAAGCCGAGGGAGAAGGGCTACATCGCCACCTGCCAGGCTCATTACAAAGCGTTCTGGAAACGCGGCATTCCGGTGGATATCATCGACATGGACAGGGATTTTTCCGGATATAAGCTGCTTATCGCCCCGATGCTTTATATGGTTCGTCCGGGGGTAGCGGAAAGACTGGAGCAATTTGTCCAGCAGGGAGGAACGCTCGTTGTTACTTATTGGAGCGGCATTGTGGATGAGAATGACCTGACCTTCCTGGGCGGGTTCCCGGGGCCATTGCGCATGCTGCTTGGCATTTGGGCCGAGGAAATCGATACGCTCTATGATACGGACCGGAACAGCATCCGCTTCAATCAGAATCGGCTTGAACTGGAAGGAGCCTATGAGGCCAGCGAATACTGTGAGGTGATCCATGCCGAAACTGCCGAGGTGCTGGCCGAGTATGAGCAGGATTATTACAAGGGATCTCCTGCGCTGACGGTCAATCCATTCGGACAGGGGGCAGCTTATTATATTGCCTCACGGAATGAAACCCGTTTTCATGATGAATTCTATGGCAAGCTGGTGGGGCAGCTTGGAATCGGGCAGGCACTAGATATGGAGGTTCCGGAAGGAATCAGTGTGCAGCAGCGTTCGGACGGAGAGCATGACTATATTTTCATCATGAATTTTGCGGAAAATGCCAATCAAGTGAAGCTGCCTGAAGGCCAATTCCAGGACCTGCTGGATCAAACTGAGCGCACAGGTGAGCTCGAGCTGCCTGCTTACGGATATGTGGTTTTAAAGCGGGATGCAATCCGGTAAAATAGAATAAACCTGAACTGTCAGCCTGTTCCATATTGAACAGGCTTTTCGGTATGATAATTGGACTTGCTTCTCTATTACATAAGTACAAGACAAGCTTTAGGAGGGGGCAGAAGCGACCTTGAAGATCAGATACACATTTTCCGGACAGGAAAAGCCTCTGCCCTTATTTGTGGAGAGCATCGGGTACAATCTGCGTGAAGAGGATTTTGCAAGACCTGAAGGTTATCCGTACTTTCACTGGCTGCAGACCGTTGAGGGAGAGGGGATATTTTCCTTTTCCGGCAAGGAGTACACTCTTGGCAAAGGCGCGGGCATTCTACTGATGCCATTTACGGAGCATTCCTATTACAGCACGGGAGATGTCTGGTCAACGCTGTATGTCACCTTCGGGGGAGCTTCAGCCGACAGTATTTTGAATGCGCTTGAGATTGGAGCGTCGAAGGTATATACCGAGTCGGAGGAGTTTCCATTTTCCGAGCTCATATGGCGTATGTTGAAAAAAATCGGCCAAGGCGCGGAATTTTCCAGGCTGGATGCATCCGAGGAGCTGTACCGTTTTTTAATCATGTTGAAAAAGTACGGCAAAACGGAAAGCCAACCGTCATTATCCCATTATTATGACCGGATCAGGCCGGTTGTCGAATGGCTTGAGAGCGAGTATGCGGAAAATATCGGGCTGCAGGAGATGTCCCGGCAAGCAGGTGTGAGTGCGCAGCATCTCAGCCATTTGTTCCGTGAGACCTTTAACATGAGCCCTTATGCTTTTCTGATCCAGCTGCGCATCCGTGAGGCCAAGAAGCTGCTGGTCGCAAGGCCCGGGCTGCCGCTGAAGGAGGTTGCAAGTAAGGTGGGCTTCCAAGATGTGAGCCATTTTGTAGCGACGTTCAAAAAAATCGAGCAGATTACGCCGAGCAAGTACCGCGGCTTGTTTAATTAGCAGGCTTGATAGGAGTGTCCTCAGTCCGTATATAATGCTCTTTTCATCTGCACGATTTTGGTGCCAGCGATATGATTGCATTTTGGCACATGCCGTTTCAGGAACGGAACGACATCCCCCTGATAATCCCCAACCTTTTTGTCCGGGCTTTGCTCAGGAATATTGAGGATAAAGCGGGCCAGCACCCGCGCCTCCAAGGTCCAATTGGTGGGGTTGCGCACAGGTCTGTCGATGGAGACGATCTGCTCTGTGACAATTTCGTTCTGCAAATGCAGCAGCTCATTTTCTATATATTGTTCATAGTCCTCCTCGTGAGGCACTCTTAACAAGCATTCTGCGTAGGTGATGACTTCAATCACGGATAACCGTCCCCCTGTGTCTGATTCCCTCTTATTATACAATAATTGAGGTAGGATGTTTAAATGACCTTTGAGGATAAGTCCTTTAGTCAACTCCGCAAAAAGCGTAAAATAGTTCTATATAGATTTCAGGCCCAACATCAAAGTTAGTATTTGAAATTGCATCCTGGTCTCGGATTATTATAGTAATCTAAACATGCTAATATTAACATCAATGAGTCTAAGGAATAAAAATACAGTTAGAGAAGATGGGGAGATTATGAAAGAATATGATTTTCATGCATTATTGGATGATGTTGAATTCGAGGCTTTGGCAGTAGATGTTATCCGGGTGAGAGAAGATTTAGAACCTAACGAATTTCGTAGATACCCCAGAGGTAAGGATGGTGGTATTGATGGGTATAAGTATAGTGATGGTACAGTTATCCAAGCTAAGAAATATAAGAATGACTATAATGTTTTGTTAAGAAGTTTAAAAAAAGAAGTACTAAAATTACATAATCTTCAGCCGCCTCGATACATTTTGGTAACTTCTGTAGCTTTGACGAAAAATAATCAGGAAGAAATACTGGATTTATTTAAGGGCTACATACATTCTGAAAAAGATATAATTGGAAAAGTAGAACTAAATGATTATCTTCTTGACCCTAAGTTTTCTGCTATCGAATATAAATATCAAAATTTATGGATGCCTAGTACAGCTATTTTTGAACATTTATTACAAAATAATATTTTACGTGCAGAAAACAATTTCAATCAATTCTACTTAACTGAAATGAAAAATAATGTTTGCTACTACATAAAAACAAAAGCCTACTATAAATCACTTGAAATTATTGATTTGAATAATTGTTTATTAATATACGGTGAACCTGGAATTGGAAAAACGATGCTCGGCTATAACATTGCATTTCATTATTTGATGCAGGATAAGGACATGGATTTATTTTTTACAGATACAATTGAAGATGTATATAAATTTTATCGCCCTGAGAAAAAGCAATTATTTGTAGTAGACGACTTTTTAGGTGTCAATTATGTCAATAGCAAAATCAAAAATGGTGAATCTAAAATATACCGAATGCTCAATGGTATTATCGGAGGCAATAATCACAAAATTATATTGATTTCAAGAAAAAATATTCTTTATGAAGGTATGAAATTAATACAAGAATTAAAGGCAATACTCCAAAACATGAGTGTTGAATTATCTTCAACTATTTTAGAGGATTCCGATAAGACGAGAATATTATGGAGCATTCTAAGAAAGTCCAATCTTAAGTATAGCCAATTGCATGACGTTGTAATGTTTTCTAATAGAGTTGTTAAGAGTGAAAATTTTAATCCAAGACTTCTTAACGATACAATTCATCATATTTCTAATTGTAAAGATGAGAATGTTCAAGCAGGGCAAAAACTGTTAAGGGCATTGGCAAATCCAGATGAAGTTTATGAGCTGATGTATAATCACCTCAACGAAATATCTGAAAGCGCCATTTATCTTGGGAGCTGTATTGCGATATTTGAACATCCTGTAGAATTGAATATTTTGAGAAAATGTTATGGAGAATTACAAGAAAAACTTCCTTGGAGAAAGTGGCAAAGTTTTGATGATGCTTTGGATCAATTATCTTACTCATTTTGCTTCGTTAGAGATATAACATTTACTCAAATATTAAGTTATATGGACTTTGACGTTAAAATAACGATAGTGGGTTTTAACAATCATAGCATACTGGGGTATTGGAGGAATAAAATTGCAAAAAATCTTTCCCTCTTTGGGTTAAACATTATCAAAAATGTTGATTTGATGAATTCTATCCTATTTTTTTCTGACAAATTGCTTTTAATGAAATTGATTGATGAACACAATAATATGGAGTATATGCAAAAGGTCATTCCTGAAATTATTGATAAAATAGCTAAGGATTATGAACGATTAGATTTTATCTATCTGAATGGATTTGAGTATCAACATGAGGATTATAGATTCACGGACTTTTATCTCTCTTCAGATTATACAAACAGTTATATTATTAAATTAAGACGAATCTTGGATTTGAATGAGCAATTCAACTCTGAAAAACTAAGGGTAGTGATAGCAGAATTAAAGACGTATTTTATTAATTGTTTGTTAAAAGATGACCGTCATTCACTTTCGGATGAGGAAAAGTACAGTGTTCCTGAGATAGTCAATAAGTTAATAAAACAAGGATTCAAGATCCCTGATATGAAAGAGATCTTAGATAGCTATCGTTCTAAAATTAATTTTTTGAAATTCTACATTGTTTTTTATGAATTCAGGGATATATACGGTGAAGGCTTTGATGACTACCTTCAGAAAAACAACAATGCAATTTCGAAAAATTTAATTTGGATGATTCATGATGATTATGAACACTTTATGTCGGATGGATTGGAATTTGAGATTGAGCAGTTATTATTTGATGATATATCTAGAGTTCTTGAAATATATGGTGTCAAGGTGAAAAATGATTTGCTTAAATCCATTCGGAAATTGGAGAGAGAGTTAAATTCAGATGGATACAATGTGAAATGGAATAGAGAGCTTTCCTGCTTTGAATCTGCTACGGATAAGGAATCTAATTCTAATTCAAATAATCCTGATTTTTATGAAGAAGATGATAATGTAGAATATTTTGAAGATGATTTTGCGAATTATTTTATTGAGGTAAATTCCTTAAAGGAGTTGCTTCCTTATGTACCTTCACATAGTTCTGATTGGAATGAATTGATTAATGTTGTAGGAATAACGAATTTTGAAGATAATATTATAGATGAAGTCTATGAAGATTTATTCAATGGTGGGTCCCAATGGAGAGGGACATATGAAATGGAACCACTTTTTCTGGCAAAAATTATTGAGGAATATAAACATGGGAACAGGATAGAGGGGCGAATCTCCAGGTTCCTCGGTCAAATGTTAAGTTCAATTGAAACGGATGAATTTGAACTTCTCACCAAAATTGCAGTATCAGCGCAGGAACATAATGAACGGTATTTTAATCGGAGTAATTTAAAACAATGGATCAACTTTTCGAATGATGAGTGGGATATGTGTCAAAAGAGTGATTTTTTGGGATATAGTAATGGATGGATGTACTTCATATCACCTGAAATCCATATATATTTGTTAAGTCAAAATATTAATCAGTATCCGCATAATAAAAGTAAAATTCTGAATCTCAGTAACTGGATCTTTGATGATTTAGAATTACAATCTTCTTTTATTTATAACTTATTTGTTATTCTTATCGAGTTCTTTGAAGAAGAATGTAGTGAGTACTTTCTTAGCAAAATTCAGCCTTTCATTGAAAAGATGAAAATACTGAATGGGACTGATCAGCTGGCGTATGGCTTGTTTTCAGTCTATGAGTCACAGGAAATGAGCAATAGACAAGAAGTCGATACTGAAATTAACGATTGGGTGTTGCTCAGATTCTTAGAGATGTTAGAAGTAAGCTTTATTGAGGTGACCTCTGATTTATCTTATGAATTATTCCAAATGATCGCCACAACTAAGACCGAATCAGAGAGCACTATTAATTATGAATATTGCTTAGCGCACTCTGAAAAGTTAGCTCCATTACTCAATAGTTCAGTTGAACAAATTATCGAGGATGATTTAATAAAGATTGATGATTTTATTAAAAAGTTTTTCAGTTTGGTTTAAACTTTACATTACCCGAAGGAGTGTACAACTTATGCCTGAAAACTGTCTCCCTACTGGCGTGAAACCGAAAGATACCGGTTTTGGATATACGTTGTCCTTAATCGGCGGCAAATATAAAATGACCATTTTGTACTGGCTGTTTGAAAATAAAGTGATACGGTTTAATGAACTGCAGCGGAGCATCGGCACCATTTCCTTTAAAACGCTAAGTATAATGTTAAAAGAAATGGAGGCAGACGGCCTGATCATACGCAGGGAATTTCCGCAGGTGCCTCCAAAGGTTGAATATTCATTGTCTGAACGCGGTCTTTCTCTCATGCCAGTGTTGAACATGATGTGCGACTGGGGAGAGGAAAACATGCTGGTTACAGGCTGTCAATAAAATTTAAATAAGCTTGTGCGCTTTTGTCCAATTTGTTTGCAGGCGCTTCATTTTCTGCACCAGGCACGTTCTCGCCAGAAGCGCCTTCTGTCCCATAAAATGCAAAAAACGAACGGTAATCCGCATCACAGTATCGGAAGGTAGTCTCAAAAGGGGATAACAGCTGCTCAAGGGTATAGCGGTACGGCCCCGCTTCACTATAATTTTCTTTTTTTGCACCAGCAGATACTGCCAAAGCGGTTTTGCGATTTTTTAGTTTATCGCCTCCATTCGAACCATAAGCCCAGCCATACGTAAAAACATCGTCAAGCCATTTTTTTAGGAGGGGCGGGCAGTTGAACCAGTAAACAGGGAACTGCAAAACAAGATGGTCATGTGATTCAATGAGCTGCTGTTCTTGTTCTACATCAATATTTCCGTCAGGGTAGACCTTATACAATTCATGTACAGTATACTTTTCCGGCTGTTTGTGGAGCTCTTCTACCCAGCGCTTGTTTATGACGGATTCTTCCATGTTTGGATGGGTTACAACAACAAGAGTATTCAATGATTTGTCCTCCTTGAATTTGATGTATGTCATGAGTATATAAGGCTGATCGCAATAATGTAAGTATGCACTTTTAGTTCAGCTACTTTCCTAAAGGTTAGTGTTAACCGAAAAGATTGGCTCACAGGAAAAAGCCCGCGATTGACGCGGGCTTTCGCTCGTGCTCTTATCCGGCAATGGGTGAGTTTCTATTCCGGTTACTGAATTGGCTAATCGGCCAAATTCTCCAGAGCCTTGATTACTTCCGCTTTAGCCTGATCTGTAAAGCGGAGATGGCCGTGTTCCTGTACAATCTGCCCTTCACGCATGCGTTGGTCCAGCCAGTCAGTGATCCAGCTTGGAGCATAGCCGCCTTGGCCGAATTCGCCGCCGAATGCAATCATTTTCGGATAGACATCCAGATACTGTTGCCGGCTGGTATCCGGGTACGACTTTGTATAGAGCCAAAACTGCACATCATACATAAGATACGATCTTTCGTCTGCATGAAAGGAAAAATGGCCTTTTTCTTCAACGATGCGGGTACAGATATTACGGATTTTTTGTTCAATCTGTTCCACTTCGGTGACTTGGGCACACAGTTCAGTGAGCAGGGGAGAGAATTTCCCATGAGCTACTTTATGCAAATCAGCTTCTTTGTCTTCCACGGAGGTGTCGTATTCCTCTTCATTCACCAGGCCCTTGATAAACTCCTCGAAATTTTCGGCCAAAAAGGTGATTTCATAATCGTCTTCCTGATCCACATGGATGACCTCCGGTTCACCGTCCGGGCCGCATGCCCGGTAGTCCAGCATCACCACGTCATGGCCTGCCGAAGGACAGTCGCAGATGACAACCCCAATGTCGGGATAGCCCCATTCTTCAATCATAAAACGGCTGCCAAGGTCTCCGCAGAGCGAATAGCTTTTCTCACGTCCAATGCCCAGAATACCTGTGATAGCAATATGATCTTCGGCCCAGGAGGTCGCTTCTTCTGTCGGAAAGCAGGTATTCTTCGGAATCCCGCCGTTCTGCTGTTTCATTAAAGCAATATACGAGGCGGGCAGCTTATATCCCAACTCTTCCTCGATAGATGTGATCATTTCATGTGTTGGCGGCTCGGAGACATAGGACTCCCTGGCATACTGGCTGTCCTCCCAGAAATCCGAAAGTGACATTCCCGCAAAAGGAACAGCGTTCGCGGCCGAATTGTAAGAGGCTAATGCCGCTGTTGCCCGTTTGGCCGCCTGCCGCTGCTCCTGTCTGCGCTGTTTCTCCGCTTTTTGCAGGCTCCATTTTAACAGCAGCTTTGTATCCCGGTCGCCAGGTTCGAGGCTGTCCGCGATACCGAACGCCTGCGCCGCTTCTTCATACCTTTTCAAATAATAAAGAGCAAAGCCGACCCGGTAATGCCATTTGGGATCTTTCTCGCCTTCTTCGGCAACTCTCTCGAATTGCTTAAGCGCCTCATCGTAAAGTCCCAGGTTGTTATAAGCTCTGGCCAACCGGCTGATCGTCTCATAATCCCGGTCGTTCTCGGGAATCGCCAGCACGGTGTCCACAATCCGCTGATGTTCGTCCTCCTCGTGCCATTGCGTCATTTGCTCGATAAGTTGTTGGTCCATAGCTGCCCCCGTAATTTCAGAATGATCTAAGAGATTGGTATAGTTACCCTGATTATACCAAATGGAGGGCGTATGAAAACGATAATATAAATGTGGCGGGCAGTCAGTCAGGCTCTTCAGAGCCGGCTCCAATTCAGATCAGCAGGCCATTCGGGCCGCGTGGATGCAGCCCCAGGTGGTTCCACTCCAAAGCCAAGCTCCAGCACGGCTGTAATTTTTTCCTTCCCCGTTACGCCAAGCTTCCGGCAGGCTACGCTGTCATACATCCATTCACGGAAAATGACGTTCACGCCCATTCCGCGCTCGTAGGCGAGCAGCTGAAAGTTTTGCACAAGACAAAACACGGCGGCTGTATTTTCATTTTGTTTATACGGGTCGCTGTCGTTCTGACTGGCGATGATCAAATGCGCCCCCGCTTCATGACTAAGCAATTCCATTTTCTCCGCTTCAACACGTGGGACAAAAATAAACCGCCACGGCTCCCTGAGTCTGTGGTTGGGGGCCCATACGGCGTGGTTGAGCAGCTCCAGCACCAGCTTTTGTAGCACCGGACGATGGTCCGGTTCAAGTCTGCTCAGCTCTGCAATGGTGCGATCCAACAATTTCACCTGGTAATAATCCTCCTTAAAGTTTGGTGTGTGACGGAATTATGAGCCGCCGATGACTGTCCATCGCTGCTCGGCAGGTGTTCGCGACCGCCCTTTGGGAGTCTTGTCAAAATGTCCAAGCAGCATAATGCCCACAAACCGCTCATCCTCTTGCAGGCCGATGTTTCCGAAAAATAATTCGTTTTGAATAAACGGCTCAGTTCTCCAGGTCATTCCCAACCCCTGCTCCCATGCGAGCAGCTGGAAATTTTGCAGAATACGGCATACCGTTCCGTAGGTTGCGTCATCCTTTAGAGGCTCTGCCTCCCTTTTGGTAAGGACAATAATATAGGCGGGCACCTCGCTAAAGAGTTTTTGATAGGGCTTGAGCAGTGGTCCCAGTGCAATTTTAGCGATTTTATTGTCAATGATCTTCTCCAATAGATAGTCCGTAAGCCGTGCTCTCTCTTCGGGGGAGCCTGCATATATATAGCGCCAGCGTGCTTTTCCTTCATAGGGGCACAACTGCTCGGCCTTCTTTAAAAGCTGTATCACCAAATCCTGTGGAACAGGGCTGGTGTTGAATTTTCGAATGGTTCTCCGTTCCCGGATTAATTGCTCAAGACTCATAGGCTGATCCTCCTTCTGAGTACTATACTATTGATAACCATTCTCAGCGTCAACGCGAAACGGAAAAGTGCCATAAGAAGTCCGGTTTTTTCGTTGGATTGTTCTGAAAACAAGCAAAAAACCGCCCTTTCGCATCGGAAGGCGTATGCGAAGGGGCGGTTTGATGAGAAAGGGCTGAAACCGGTTATAAGTGTGTCAGCCCTGTCTGCGAAAGGTGGTCGGAGACATACCCACATTTTTCTTGAAAAAACGTCCAAAGTAGGAAGGGTCGCGAAAGCCCAGATGATGCGCAATTTCATCGACTGTCGAGGAGGAGTACCGCAGCAGGCGTTTGGCTTCAAGAAGCTGGCGCTCGCGCAGCACTTCACCTGCCGATTTGCCCAACGTTTTTTTGACCGATTCAATCAGGTGACTGGTGGTGACATGAAGCATGGAAGCATATTCAGACACACTGTTCCCGGTGCGAAAATGCGACTCGACGAGGGCCAAATACTGCTTGGTCAGTCTAAAGCCTGCTTCTTCTCGGTGGCCTTGCTGCCACTGGTCATGTATTCGTCCCGCTTCAATCAGCAATAACCGGATATAGCTGCGGACGGCATCTGTTTGATCCTTGCGCTCCTTCGCTAACTCCCGTTCCAGCAGGCGAAACAGCTCGTTGAATACGGAAGCATGATCAGGGTCTATTTTATAGAACGGATGATCACCCATCAGATTGAGCAGAGACGTTTGTAACCAGCCTGCATGATCCAGTTGGTGCCCGGCAAGCAGGTCTTTGGAGAAGATGAGCAGATAACCGTCGAACGCCATGCCGTTCTCTTTGGCGATCCAGCCGTGAATTTGACCTGGGGCAATAAGACTCAGGGTGTTAGGGGAAAAGCTGTAGCTTTGAAAATCAATTTGAACCTTGCCGTGTCCTTCCATAATCCAGAATAATTCATAGCAGTCATGACGGTGCAATTCGTAGGCCTCAAGCTCAACGCCAGGCATCTCCTGGTTGAACCGCAGCAGCCGGAAGGCGTCGGTCTCCAGCGAAGGAGCGGGAATGACGGGAATGTTTTTGTGTTTGCCTGCTGCTCGCATAGGTGCTCCTTCCTGTTTGCATACTTCTGTGACGGTTTTCCCGCCTGTCTGGACTTCAGTATATCATAGTGGTTTTGAGGTCAGCTATTGGACACACTGAATCATCGAAATGTCGAAGGTGACTCCTGGTTGATTCCGCGCAACGTCGGACAAAATGTATGTTGATCGGTAGCCTGCAAAATAAAAAGCCCGCGCTGAAGCGAGCTTCCTCATTATTATTCTTCCCCTGTGGCCACCGGATTCTCCTCATAACTGATCCAGTCGCTCCAACTTCCGGCGTACAGTTTCACATTGTTAAACCCCGCCTGCTTTAACCCCAGCACGTTCGGGCAAGCCGAAACGCCGGAGCCGCAGTACACAATAATCTCGGTACCTTTATCCAATTCGCTGAAGTGCTGCTCCAGTTGCTCCTTGCTCTTCAAGCTACCGTCCTCGTTCACTACGTCCTTCCAGAAGAAATTGATCGCGCCCGGAATGTGGCCGGCTTTCTTGTCGAGCGGCTCTTCCAGGCCGAGATAACGGCGGTGGTCCCTGGAGTCGATCAGGATGGGGGAGCCCGCCGGGAGCTTGTCGTCAGGTCCGGCCTGGCTGGACACCTTGCGCACATCTTCCATCTGTACCAGCATATCCGGCTTCACTTGAGCGGTAAATGACGTAGGAACAACAACCGGCCGTTCCTGTGTCACCGGATAGTTGGCCTGCTTCCAGGCGGTGAAATCCTGCTCCAGCACATAGACGTTCTCATGCCCCAGATAGGTCAGCATCCACCAGACCCGGGCTGCGTTCATCCCGTTGTTGTCATCGTAGATGACGACGCGACTATCCCGGTTGATCCCACCTTGTCCGAACGTGCGGCTCATCGCTCCCACATCAGGCAGCGGATGCCGTCCGCCGTGCTCGGTTACAGGCGCGGACAGGTCTTTGTCAAGATCCAGATAAACTGCGCGGGGAATATGCTCTTCAAAATACTTCTGCTCTCCAACTGCAGGATCGTTCAGCCAGAAGCGGCAATCCACGATGACCAGATCGGGTTCATACAGGCGGGCTAGCAGCCAGCGCAGGGATACGACTGATTCCATCTTCATTTTGTCCACCTTTCCATTCCATATATAAGCATTCTACAATAAGAAGGAGAATTTGGCTTCTGCAAAGAGTTAGGTTTGTCCGGAAGACAGGGTTGTCGGAACGGGATTTGATAATAAAGCCAAATATAACAAAGGGGAATCCCAATGAGCATTAAACGTTCCCGAGGTTCCTCTTGGTTTGGGCGGACCGGAGAGACCTTATTTCCGCAAAATCATGTCTTTTTCGCTCCAAAGCGGACTGAGGTGTCGCTATTTATGCAAATTTCCGTTTTGGAAGAACATTTTTAGCGGAATAAGGACTCTACAGTCCTTTTAATTGAGGGGAATGAGCTTTTTTAACCGAATAGCGTTCCTCAGGTCCGCATAGTACGCAGAACAGGAGCGCGGCACACACATAGAACAGCGGCGGCTGTCCCGTGAGTACAAGAGCCATACTAACCCGCCTTGCTTAGTTCAGCGTCACCAGCAGCACTAACCGGCTTCTTAAAGTCACTTCCAAATCGGATAAATATCCACACACCGCACAAAATGAGCATGCCAGCCAGCAGTTGCACGACCGTCAGTCTTTCATGCAGCAGCATCCAGGCCAGGATGGAGGAGATTACGGGCTCCCCGAGCACGGCCATGGATACGGCTGTCGCGTTGATATATTTCAGCAGCCAGTTGAACAGATAGTGGCCGAACAGAGTCGGCACGATCGCCAGCAGCAGGAACAATCCCCATTCACGCCAGGCATAACCGGTAAATGTAAAACCGTTGCCGACATTGTACAAAGCCAGCGAACTGGCGGCTATGGCGAACACCCAGAAGTTGTACACATAGGCGCTTATGGATTCCCGCAGATGCTTGCCGAACAGCATATGAACCGCGACGGCAATGGTTCCCAACAAGGACAGGAAGTCCCCCAGCAGAGCGTCTCCGGAGGCGCGGAAATCTCCGGCCCCGATGGCGATGGAGCCGACAACGGCAAGGGACATGCCGACAATCATCATCCGGTTGGCCCTTGCGCGGAAGAACCAGAACGACCCGAGCATGACAAGAATGGGCTCAAGCGTTAGAATAACGGTAGAACTGGCAACCGTGGTCAGGCGCAGGGAGTTCATCCAGAATAAAAAATGCAGTCCGAGCATGATTCCTGATCCGGCCATCAACAGCCACTGTTTGCCTGTAAGCCTGAACAATTCATGGCGATATTTCCACGCCAGCGGCAGCATCAGCAGATTTGTCAGGTACAATCGGTACATGGCGATGACGGATACCTCCGCTTCCGACCATCTTATAAAAATGGAAGAAAACGAAATAGCGATAATGCCGATGACGTAAAGGAGCTCCAGAGAGTAGAACGATTTCTGATGGGTATTCATTGTGCATCTCCATGAATTCAGATTATAAAATGGGTAAGAATAGAGTGTCAGACAAAATATCATTATACCTGACCGCTGTCAGGTGTGGAATAGCCCGTAACCAAATTCACGTATTAGCGAGCCAAAGACCTTCCCGCTTGCGTACGGGGTTGCAAGTTAGTAAGATGAGGAACTTTTCCAGTAAATTGTCGTCTATATCATGTGGAGGTGTTACTTTTGATAAAAAAACGAATGATCTTAGCAGCAGTGCTTGCTTCCGTGATGGCTCTTGTCCTGTCCGCCTGCGGCGGCAAGCAGGTCAGTCCGCCGGCCAATAATACTCCAGCCGCCAACACTCCGGCTCCGGAGCAGACCGTACCGGCTGCCCAGACACCGGAGACGCTTACCGGTACAGGGGTGTATAACGGACAGTCCGATCCTCATACCGTGGAAATCGAAATGGACGGCAAAGCAACGGCGTTCCAGCTTGGCGAAGGTGTGGACGCGGAGATCGCCCAATTGAATGAAGGGGATGCTGTTTCTTTTGAGTATACTGAAGAACCGATTGCAGGAGATACAACCAAGCAGCTCATCCTTACTAAAATTACGAAAACAGGAGATGCTGATTCACATGGTGACAATGATTCCGCACAAGGCGGACAAGGCAACGCACGTCCTGGCACCGCAACGTTCGAGGTGAATCTGGAAGGTACGACGGAGGAGCGCACGGCTGAGCTGGCACAGGGAGAGGGCTACTCGTTGTACGTATTCGATATGATGTCCCTTTTCCCGGACCAGAACAGGGTTGCCTTGGCTGTAGACGATAACTACTATGCGGAGATTGCCAAGCTGCCCTCCGATTTTAAGCTCGATACGCTGGAGAAGGAAGCCAGAGAAGAACTGAAGGCAACCGGTGAAGTGGAGAAGGCTGAAGGATCAGATATTCCAGCCGACCTTGAAGGTGCCAAATTATTCCTCTCCGCTACCGGCAACGGCGTAATTCAGAAATACATCGTACTGGAGAATGAAGGCCAGGGCTTTGCGGTTAAAATCAATGCCCCGCAGGGAGATGCGCTGGAAGGCTTTATGGGGCATATTTACAAAACGCTGAACACGCTGCAATAAAGATTTTCATGAAGCGGCGGAAAATCGTCGTATATAAGGGCTTCGCAATGGCATGAGCTGAAAGGTGTCAATTGCGGGGCCCTGTCTTTTATGCTATAAAGGATTATAGTGTATGCTTGTTTCCAAAAGGAGCATGATTGTATCCATAAGGAAAGCGTATGACCTGCGATGAAGGAGTGGTTGAACCGAGATGTCTATTGAAATGAACACTCAAGACGTAATCAATCTGATCAAGAACAGCAAGAAAAAGACCCCTGTAAAAGTATACGTTAAAGGTGAACTGGCTTCCGTGAGCTTCGGGGAGAATGTTCAATCCTTTATTTCCGGTGGCGCTGGCGTCGTATTTGGCGACTGGGCCGATATCAAGGCTGTGCTCGACAGCAATAATGCCAAAGAAGAAGATTATGTGGTAGAGAACGACCGCCGCAATTCGGCTGTTCCGATGCTGGACCTGAAGGGCATCAATGCGCGCATTGAGCCGGGCGCGATCATCCGCGACATGGTTGGCATCGGCAACAATGCCGTGATTATGATGGGAGCGGTGATCAACATCGGCGTGGAGATCGGCGACGGCACCATGATCGATATGGGTGCCGTGCTTGGCGGACGTGTCAAAGTCGGAAAAATGTGTCATGTTGGCGCAGGCTCCGTGCTTGCAGGCGTCATTGAGCCGCCTTCCGCGCAGCCGGTTGTGCTGGAGGACGATGTGCTGGTCGGCGCGAACGCTGTTGTCCTTGAAGGCGTACGTATCGGCGAGGGCTCCGTCGTGGCAGCCGGCGCTGTCGTAACGGAAGATGTTCCTCCATTCTCTGTGGTGGCAGGAACACCTGCGAAGGTGATCAAGCAGGTCGACGACAAGACAAGATCCAAAACGGAAATTTTGCAGGAGCTGCGCACCCTTTAATTTCAGGATACGCGGACGGCAAACCCCGGACAAGGCTCGGCGGACGCGCCGGGCCTTAACTTGTTTTTTTAATACATCGATTGACGTTCTTCTTACAATTATAAGCTATGATGATTTATGCAACTATGTGTCGAAAGGAGGTCTGGAACGACGATGACAGCAGGAAACTTCAGTACCTACATCCAGATCCGGCGCGATTTGCATCAGATACCGGAGCCGGGCTTTAAGGAGTTCAAGACACAGCGTTATCTGCTCGATTACATAGCCGGTCTGCCGCAGGACAGGCTGGAGGTGCGCACCTGGAGAACGGGGATTCTGGTACTGATTCGCGGGACTGCGCCCAAGCGCCGTTTCGGCTATCGTGCGGATATGGATGCTCTGCCCATTGAAGAGGAGACCGGATATGATTTTAAATCACAGCATCCGGGCTATATGCATGCCTGCGGCCATGATCTCCATATGACCATTGGCCTTGGCATTGTGACCCATTTCGCCACCGAGCCGATGGCTGACGATCTGGTCGTGCTGTTCCAGCCTGCCGAAGAGGGACCTGGCGGCGCGCTGCCGATGCTGGCAAGCGAGGAACTGGCGGACTGGATGCCTGATCAGATCGTCGGGCTGCATATCGCTCCCGAATATCCGGTAGGCACAATTGCTACACGCCCCGGCATTTTATTCGCTAATACGTCCGAGCTGTTTATTGATTTGACAGGTGTCGGAGGTCATGCGGCCTATCCGCATCGTGCGAATGATATGGTGGTGGCCGGCTCCCAGTTGGTCGGACAGCTGCAGACCATTGTGGCGCGTAACATCAACCCGCTGGATGCGGCCGTCATTACGATCGGCAAGGTGGAGAGCGGCACCAAGCAGAATATTATCGCAGAAACGGCCCGCCTTGAAGGCACGATTCGCACGCTGTCGGCGGAGACGATGACGGTGATCAAGTCCAGAATCGAGGCTTTGCTGCGCGGAATTGAAGCAGGCTTTGAGTGCAAGGCCGAGATCGATTATGGCTCAAACTACCGGCAGGTGTTCAATGAGGCCGAATTGACCGGCGAATTTATGGACTGGCTCGGCGAACGCGAGGATGT
This sequence comes from Paenibacillus medicaginis, assembly GCF_042138635.1. NCBI lineage: Bacteria > Bacillati > Bacillota > Bacilli > Caryophanales > Paenibacillaceae > Paenibacillus > Paenibacillus medicaginis. The sequence goes on from NZ_JBHIRY010000012.1 coordinate 21,902, forward strand.
GAAGCTGATAGAATGCAGTGAAGCGATGACCGGAGAGGATTTCGGGTATTTCCTTGAACGTATTCCCGGATTTATGTTCTGGCTGGGTGTAGACACGCCATATGGCCTGCATCATGCCAAGCTTGAGCCGAAGGAAGATGCCATCGGTGTGGCCATTCGGGTTATGACCGATTACTTCACCTGGAAATCCCAGTCGTAGCGGTCTTTCCGCTGAACGCGGTCTGTCTTCTTTGAATGTACGTCGATAGACTTTTTCTTAATACTGCAGCCCCTTTTCCTGCTATAACGGCATGGGAAAGGGATTTTGCCGTGATTGAATTTGTGATGAAGTGAAGCAACAAAATAAAACGGCGCACAGCAGCGCCCCGGAGCAGCCTGCAGGCGTTCGGACAATAGGAGGTCATAATGGAAGAGCAGCCGATCATAAGGTTCGAGAACGTAACAAAGCGTTATGATAACGATCCGCCCGTTCTGTCAAATGTCAGCTTTACTATTGAGAAGGGCAAGTTTTACACTCTGCTGGGGCCATCGGGTTGCGGCAAAACGACGATTCTGCGCATGATTGCCGGTTTTGCCGAGCCGACGGAAGGCTCCATCTATATGAACGGCAAGCTGATCAACCGTGTGCCTGCGAATGAACGCCAGGTCAATACGGTGTTTCAGGACTATGCCCTGTTCCCGCATCTGAATGTGTATGAGAATATCGCATTTGGTCTGCGCATCAAAAAAATGAACAAGCGCGACATTGACACCAAGGTGAAGCAGGCGCTGAGCTTTGTCAATCTGGAGGGCTACGAGCAGCGCAGCATCAGCGAAATGTCCGGTGGTCAGCGCCAGCGTGTCGCCATTGCCCGGGCTATCGTCAACGAGCCTGAGGTGCTGCTGCTGGACGAACCGTTGTCTGCGCTCGACCTGAAGCTGCGGACGGAAATGCAGTACGTGCTGCGCGAAATGCAGCAGCGGCTTGGCATTACGTTTATCTTTGTTACGCATGACCAGGAGGAAGCTCTGGCCATGTCGGATGAAATTTTCGTCATGAACCGTGGCAAAATTGAACAGAGCGGGACGCCGAATGATATTTATGACGAGCCGATCAACCGCTTTGTGGCCGATTTTATCGGCGAATCGAATATTGTACCGGCCAAAATGGTGTCTGACTATCTGGTCGAATTCAACGGCCGCCAATTCGAGTGTGTGGATGCGGGACTTCGCCCCAATGAAGAGGTGGAAATCGTCATCCGCCCCGAGGATTTGCAGATTACCGGCGTCGATGAAGGCAAGCTGCGGGTAAAGGTGGATACACAGCTGTTCCGCGGCGTCCATTATGAAATCAGCTGTTATGACGAATCAGGCCATGAGTGGCTGGTGCATTCCACCCGCCGCGCCGATCCTGGCAGTGAAATCGGCTTGTATTTTGACCCCGAGGCGATCCATGTCATGAGATTCGGAGAGACCGAGGAAGAATTCGACCGCCGCCTGGAGGCTTATGAAGAGGTGCAGCCACATGTCCGGTAATACGCGCGCAGTATATCTGCTGCCCTATTATTTGTGGATTGTGCTGTTTGTCGTGGCGCCTGTGCTGCTCGTCCTTTACTATTCCTTTTTTGATGTGGACGGCAATTTTACGCTGGCGAATTACGCCAATTTTATGACACCGGTATATTTGCAAATGACGCTTAGCTCCTTCTGGTATGCGCTGCTTGTAACCGTGTTTTCACTGCTGGTAGCTTACCCGGCGGCTTATTATCTGACCCGGACAAAACACAAGCAGCTGTGGCTCCTGCTCATTATTTTGCCGACATGGATCAACCTGTTGTTGAAAACCTACGCTTTCATCGGTATTTTCGGCACACAGGGGCCTGTTAACAGCCTGCTTAGCGTCATTGGTATCGGAGAGCAGCAGCTGCTGTTCACCAGCTTTAGTTTTGTATTTGTATCGGTGTATATCTTTATCCCGTTTATGATTTTGCCGATTTTCAATGCGCTGGAAGGGCTCAATCCTTCACTGCTGGCTGCGGCGCGCGACCTTGGGGCTTCGAAGTGGACAGCCTTCCGGCGGGTGGTATTTCCGCTCACGCTGGGGGGAGTGCGCTCAGGCTGTATGGCTGTATTTATTCCCGCGCTGTCCCTGTTCATGATTACCCGGCTCATCGCCGGCAACAAGGTGATTACACTGGGCACGGCCATTGAACAGCATTTTCTGGTCACCCAGGATTGGGGCATGGGCTCAACGGTTGCGGTATTCCTGGTTGTCGCCATGATTATTCTCATGCTGCTGTTTGGCGGCAGAGGGGAGGTGCAGCGTGGAAAATAAGTCCAGGCTCAGCAGCGTGTATCTCTTGTTTGTGTTTCTGGTGCTGTATGCGCCGATTCTGTTTCTGATGTATTACTCTTTCAACAGTGGCGGCACGATGCACGGTTTTGAAGGTTTTACGCTGGAATGGTACATGGAGGTGTTCCAGGACACCCGCCTCATCATTATTGTGATCAATACGCTGGTGATTGCGCTGCTGTCAGCCGCGATAGCCACCATGATCGGCATTATGGGAGCGCTGGCGATTGAGCGCATGCAGCGTAGACGGGTCAAAAACGCACTACTCTCACTGAACAACGTGCTGATCGTCAATCCAGATGTCATTATCGGGGCTTCGTTCCTGATTCTGTTTACCATAGCAGGCATCAAGCTGGGCTTCGTGTCCGTGCTGTTATCGCATATCGCTTTCAGCATCCCGATCACGGTGCTGATGATTCTGCCGCGGCTGCAGGAGATGAGCCCAACGCTGGTGGACGCCGCCCTCGATTTGGGGGCCAGCCGCCGGGACGTGCTGACAAAGGTCATTTTGCCGTTCATTAAGCCTGGGATTTTTTCGGGCTTCTTCATGGCCCTGACCTACTCCCTGGACGACTTTGCGGTAACCTTCTTTGTGACAGGCAGTGGATATTCAACCCTGTCGGTTGAAATCTACTCCCGTGCCCGGCAAGGCGTGGCATTGTCGATTAATGCCCTGTCCACGCTGATCTTCCTGTTCACCGTACTGCTGGTCATCGGCTACTATTTCATTAACCGCAGGTATAACCAGACTTCCATGCAAAAGGTGGCCCGGGTGAAAGAGTCTGCGGCCGAAGCGGGGGTGCAGCAATGAAGTCGCTTGTTAGAGTGTTTGTATCGGTTTTTGCCGCCGCCTTTATCCTGATGGGCGTTGCCGCATGGCTGAATTCCAGTCAAGGGTACTCGGGCGGGAATACGCTGACCATTTACAACTGGGGCGATTATATTGACCCGGAGCTGCTGGACAGGTTCCAGGAGGAAACAGGCATCACGGTTATCTATCAGACGTTCGATTCCAATGAAGCGATGCTGACGAAGATCGGGCAGGGCGGCACCTCCTTCGATGTGGCTATGCCTTCGGAATACGCGATTTCGAAGATGAAGGAAGAAAATTTGCTGATTCCGCTCGATCATTCCAAGCTGCCGAACCTGAATAATATCGATTCCCGCTTTATGAATCTGTCCTTTGACGAAGGCAATACGTATTCAATCCCTTATTTCTGGGGAACGGTTGGAATTGTATACAATCCTGAATTGACGCAGGGAATTGACTTCAACAGCTGGGACGATCTCTGGGATCCCAGGCTGCGCAACAATATCCTGCTGGCGGACGGAACCCGTGAAGTGATGGGCATGGGACTGAACAGCCTCGGCTACTCGCTTAATGATACGAACGAGCCCCATCTGCAGGCGGCCTTGTCCAAGCTCAAGCAGCTCTCCCCGAATGTCAAGGCCGTTGTTGGCGATGAGATCAAGATGATGCTGGCCAATGAGGAAGCTGCGGTCGGGCTCGTCTGGTCAGGTGACGCTTCGGAAATTATGGGGGATAATGAGAAGCTGGATTACATCGTTCCAGAGGAAGGCTCCAATCTGTGGTTTGACAATATGGTCATCCCGAAGACAGCCACCCATGTGGAGGCGGCCCATAAATTCATCAACTTCATGCTGGATCCGGAGGTGGCGGCACAGAACACCGAATACGTCGGTTACTCCACCCCGAACAAGGCGGCCCTGGCGCTGCTGCCTGAGGATATTTCCGGCGACACCCGCTTCTATCCGGATGCCGAGCTGCTCAAGCGCCTGGAGGTGTATAACAATCTGGGCAAACGCATGCTGGCTCATTATAACGAGTTGTTTTTACAGTTTAAAATGAGTCTGGATTAGCCAGACAGTACAAAGAAGCCACCGACTCCACTGTAAAGTGGGGCGGAGGCTTCTTTTGGTAAACTGACAGGGAAAGTGCTCGCTTCGTTGAAATTATAGAATTTATAACTCAACTTTTACAGAGCCCAAATCCACTTCAACCTTTGTAGCTACTGGGTTCTGAGAAATTCGAATCCCATCTAGTGCTTGACAGTCAAGCCGCCAGTCGATCGTGGCAAGGCATGTGATACTCGCTGTCCGGGGGCTTTGCACGATTATCCCGTTGGATCAGGTAAAGAAAAACAGAAACCCGGGAACCGAAAATATACTTTAGGCGCGTAAAGAAAATAACGGATCAGATGAGGCACGAAAAATGCCTGTTGTTACGCTATTCAGGACCATCGAATGGGTCTATTATTTTTTGGATCATGCCTGATGGAGAAGCAGATCGGTTTGAGATCGATCATGAGGCGATCTTAGGAGAAAGCAGAACGTTTAGGTGATGTGAAGCATTCTGAACAAAAGGGATAATCGTGCAAAGCTGTATGGAAAGGCAACAGACACCACACCCATCTCACTCTGGCTACTGGACTCTAAGGGGGGCGAATCCTCTTCTTGCAAGAAAGCTGGAAAAAAGCGGTCTTCTTGGAATCAGCGTCACCCCCAGCAGTAGATCTCCGTTTTACCCCGTTATATCAGGGCCTGTTTGCCGATTTCTTGCTGCGAAAGTTGAGTTATAAGGCACACTCAAATAAATAACTGAGCAATTCAAGATCGTAACGATTTGGAAATACAAGTGCAGCGATTTACACGCATATTTTCTGGAAAACCGTTCCTATTGTGGGTGAGGAAATGAGGCGTCTCTTGATTTTGAACACACCTCCCCTTACCCCATTGAGGATTTCCTAGGGAGAGAATCCCAGATCTAAAGCTTTCTTGCATTTTTCGGGGAGCAGTGTAACCAACCATTTTCCAATGACCGCATCGCGGTCTATCCACGTTTCATAGGCGTCCATGGCCTTCTTATTCAACTTCTTGCCCGTCTCATACACCTGTTCCACAACCGATATCACCGGATGTTTTCCTTTCCACGTCATCGTTTGCGCGAACGCGTAGACGGTTTCCTCGTTCCTAAGCAGCTCGCCATTCCAATGTTGCTCCAGCCGTCCCCATACTCGTTCGATCGGATTGTATTTGCTGTGGTACGGCGGGTAATACGCCAAGATGACTTTCACCTCATACCGAGCAGCAAATTCCACCATTCGCTTGATGAACTGCGTTCTGCGGCTGTTGTTCTCCGGGCCATTGTCGCTATTGATGAGGATCGTGTCGATGGCTTTGTTCGCAGCGTAACCGCTGTTTATCCAGTATCGTTCGATCTCATCGACCATGAAATCGGCCGTCACTTTCGTCCGGGTAAACGACAACGCGACTTGATCCGCAGTCACATCCAGGATGCCAAACGGCGTGACGAAGGTTTTAGAAAAATCATGGTCCGCTGCCCTTAGTGCGACTCGACTGAAGCCGCCTCTGGAAAAATCGCCGATCTTCACACGGTCTTTTGTATCGATAGAGATGCGAACCACGTTGCTCTGATTTTTTGCCTCCTCGTGGATTTCCTTCAGTTTGCTGAAAATCGCGTCCGTTTGCTCAATTTTCTTGAACGGCTTGGCTTTCTTCACTTTCTTCAGCGTATAGCCGAGCCCGTTGACTTTGGTATTGATCGTTTGAAAGGTGGGTAATTCCTTATCCGTATAGCCTTTTTCCTGAATGAGCTGCTTTCGAATTTCTTTTACGATCAAACGTGTGTATAGCTTTTCTGTTTTAAAGCTGGGGTCAGTCTGGCTCTGGCCGTCTATGATGGCCTGAATGTCCTTCAGCAAGCCCGGCAGCTTCTCTTCTGCCCGAAGCCGCCCACGCTCGTGAAATCGGTCTGCCTTTGCAACGCCCGATTCGACTTCTTGTCTTCCTTTGGCAATCGTATTTCGACTGACCTGGAAGGTTCGTGCGACAAGTGTGGCTCCGCCTCTCCCCACTTCCTTCGATAGCTTGGCGAGCAGTATCCGTTTGTTTGAGCCGCTCAGAGAGGGCAACATTTCTTTCAGAAAGTCTTTGCATTTTTGAAACCATTGCGGTACCATTTGGATACATCCTTCGTTATGGTTTTGGTTTGTTTTAGGGAAACCAATCAAAACACATATCGAAGGATTTTTCCATCTTTTTTTCATTCGTTCTCGCTCGCTACAATTTTAAGGTTTTGTTCTATTATTTTATTGGGTGTGCCTAAGTGTTCAGTGGAGCTGAACGATTCTATATATCGTAAGAAAAATTTCCGTTAGACGTGTTCAGTCCTCTTGGGAATTATGACGATGAGCGTTTTATTAATGGCAATTTCCCAATAAAGGCTTCCAGTCTGTCCAAGCCCTGCTCCAATACCGCCTGCGAGCATGCATAAGAGATGCGGATATAACCTTCGCCATACACGGAAAAGGCGTCCCCCGGCACTACAGCGGTGGCGTATTCTTCAAGCAGGCGCAGCGAAAACTCCATGGACTTCAGGCCAAACTGCTGAATGGACGGGAACAGATAGAAGGCCCCTTCCGGTTTATCTAAAGGCATGCCCATCGCAGTCAAGCGGCTGTGGACATAGTCCCGGCGCTTGCGGTATTCCTCGCGCATAGGCAGCGCATCATCGACTCCGGCTGTTAACGCCTCCAGGGCTGCGTACTGGCTGACTGAGCTGGCGCAGGTCACATTGTATTGATGGACCTTGATCATATGCTGCGTGATTTCTACTGGAGCGAGCGTAAAGCCGATCCGCCAGCCAGTCATGGAATGGGACTTGGACAGGCCGTTGATGACAATGGTCCGCTCGCGCATTCCTTTCATAGAAGCAATGGAGGCGTGCGGCACATCATAAACAAGCTCGCTGTAGATTTCATCGGAAATGACAAAAATTTCACGCTCCTGCAACAGCTCAGCGATTTGCTGCAGCTCTGCCGCTGTCATGACACGGCCCGTCGGATTGGACGGATAGCCGAGAATCACCGCTTTTGTTTTGGCTGTCAAATGAGGCTCAAGCAGCTCGGCTGTCAGCTTGAAGCCGGAAGGACGGGTATCGACCAGAACGGGAATACCGCCCGAAAGGTGGATTAAAGGCTCATAGCCGGGATAAATGGGGCCTGGCAAAATAACCTCGTCGCCGGGAGAAAGGATGGTACGCAGCGTAATATCAAGCGCCTGACTGGCCCCGTTCGTGATAATAACCTCATCATTTCCCCGGTAATAAAGTCCGTATTTGCCTGTTATGTAATTGGCGGCGGCTTCGCGCAACTCCGGCAAACCCGCATTTGGCGTATAAACTGTGCGGCCTTCATCAATGGCCCGGTGGCCTGCCTCCAAGATGTGGGAGGGAGTCGGAAGATCGGGCTGGCCGATGGTCAGGGACACAACGTCCGGTATGCCTGCCGCCTTGTTGGCGATTTTCCGAATACCGCTGATCTGAATGTCTTTTACATGTGAGTTAATCAGATGTTCCATCATGTGCTCATCCTATCGCTTCTTTTTTTTGAATGCATATTGTGATTAGTGTACCACAGAATTCGTCCGGTCTGAATTTTGTGAATGATTGGGATAGAACAGATTTTTGACATTCTGTTGGTCGGGAGGACCTTGTGCTTTGAAGCTTTCGGCGCCCTTTGTATTAACTCATGATGTTTGACTGGAAATTTGTCGCGCGAGAACCGTATAATGAGTGAGGACCCGAAGAGGAAAGTTATACCGGGAAAATTGCGATACGAGTAAACGCAGCGGAGGAATGTAAGATGAGGTTGGAACATGACTTTTTAGGTACAAAAGAGGTGCCGGATGACGCTTATTATGGCGTACAGACGATGAGAGCTGCGGAAAATTTTCCGATCACGGGACAGCGTCTGCACCCTGAACTGATCAAGGCGATGGCGATGGTGAAAAAGGCGGCCGCAACCGTCAATATAGAGCTTACCCGGCTGCATCGGCCAAAGGGAGAAGCAATCGTTAAGGCAGCGGAAGAAGTAATTAACGGCCAGTGGCATGACCATTTCATCGTTGATCCGATCCAGGGTGGGGCGGGCACGTCCATTAATATGAATACAAATGAAGTGATTGCAAACCGGGCGCTCGAACTGATGGGATTGTCCAAAGGGGATTATAAAGAGCTTAGCCCCAACAATCATGTGAATATGGCCCAGTCGACGAATGATTCGTTCCCGACAGCGGTCCATGTGGCGACATTGGCGATGTTGGACAAACTGCTCGGCACGATGAATGAGCTGCGCGATGCGTTCCAGCGCAAAGCACAGGAGTTTGACGGAGTAATTAAAATGGGCCGCACGCATCTGCAGGATGCGGTTCCCATCCGGCTGGGCCAGGAATTTGATGCTTACGCACGTGTGCTGGGCCGTGACATCAAGCGGGTTGCCGCGACACGCGAGCATTTGCTGAGCATCAACATGGGTGCAACAGCGGTAGGAACCGGATTGAATGCGGACCGCCGTTACATTCAGCGTGTTGCCGAGGTGCTGTCGGAGATCAGCGGTTTTCCGCTGCATGCCGACGAGCATCTGGTGGATGCGACACAGAATACGGATGCCTATACAGAGGTGTCTGCGTCCCTTAAAATCTGCATGATGAATATGTCCAAAGTGGCGAATGATATCCGTCTTATGGCCTCCGGCCCGCGCGCTGGCTTCGGCGAGCTGCTTCTGCCTGCACGGCAGCCCGGCTCATCCATCATGCCCGGCAAGGTCAATCCGGTCATCCCTGAGGTCATTAACCAGATCGCGTTCCAGGTCATCGGCAACGATAATACGATCTGCCTTGCTTCCGAGGCCGGCCAGTTGGAGCTCAACGTCATGGAGCCAGTGCTCGTGTACAATCTGCTGCAGTCACTGGAGATTATGAACCAGGGCTTCACGGTGTTCCGGGTGCACTGCATCGAAGGCATCCAGGCCAACGTGGAACGCTGCCGGGAGTACGTGGAGAACAGCGTCGGCATCATTACGGCACTCAACCCGCATCTTGGCTATGAAGTGGTGTCCCGCATTGCACGCGAAGCCATCACGACAGGCAAATCCGTTCGGGAGCTGGTCCTGCTGTATAACGTGCTGACAGAAGAAGAGCTTGATATTATTCTTGACCCATTCCAGATGACCAAGCCGGGCATCGCCGGCGAGGAACTGCTGGAACGGGAATAAACTGAATTAGCTGCGATAAGCCCCGCCTGACCAGGCGGGGCTTTAAATTTCTTTCCGACAGCAAGAAAAGTCAATGCCCGGAAATCGCTATACAAGAATGAGCTATTGCTGGAAATTGAACACGAATGTATGTTAATCATATATTTTGAAAGCGCATCCAAATTGAAGTATTATTCATTACAATGATAAGGGGGAGCGATAATGAAAGTCCGGGCGGATAAGGCCTCTGACAGCGCCCAAGCGAGAACACCTGATACTATGGGTGGGATTTCGCGCTTTGGTTTTGCCTTGGCGGGTCTCAGAAGGGACAGGTACTTATATTTGCTGGCACTGCCGGGGATTTTGTACTTCATTATTTTCAAGTACATGCCGATGTGGGGGATCGTCATTGCCTTTCAGAATTATTCTCCTTACCAGGGCGTCTTGAAAAGCCCGTGGGTCGGATTCGAACATTTTATCCGCTTTTTCGCGAATCCAGATTTCCTGATGCTGTTTCGTAATACGATGGCAATCAATCTGCTTAATTTGATTTTTTTCTTTCCATTGCCCATTTTGCTGGCCGTTCTGCTAAACGAAGTTCGCGTATCTTCTTATAAGAAAATCGTGCAGTCGATCATTTATTTGCCGCATTTTCTGTCATGGGTCATCATCGTAGGTATTACCTTCCTGTTGTTGTCTACGGGGGACGGTGTGATTAATAAGCTGCTGGTGAGCTTCGGGTGGGAGAAAATCGATTTTTTGACGGAAAGCCATTATTTCTGGGGACTGCTGACGGTGCAGTCGATCTGGAAGGATGCCGGCTGGGGGACGATTATATTCCTGGCCGCAATCGCGGGTGTCGATCCGCAGCTATATGAAGCGGCGAAGATGGACGGGGCGAGCCGGATCAGACAGATCTGGCACGTAACGCTGCCTGCAATTCGTCCGGTCATTGTTATCCTGCTTATTTTACGGATCGGTCATATGATGGATGTCGGTTTTGAGCAGGTTTTTCTGATGATGAACGGAGCCGTATCCGAGGTGGCCGACGTGTTCGATACGTATGTCTACCGTCTGGGCATCAAACAGGGGCAGTTCAGCTTCAGTACAGCCGTTGGCTTATTTAAATCTATCGTTGGTCTGCTGCTTGTCATCGGAGCAAATCGGCTCGCCAAAAAATTCGGAGAAGAGGGCGTTTACTGACTATGTCCAAACTATTTTCAGTGATCCATGCTGGAGGTGAAATCTGTTGCGAGAGAGTTTAGGAGACCGACTGTTTGGCATTGTGAATGCCCTCGTACTTGGTTTGGTCAGTCTGATTACGTTTTTTCCGTTCTATTATGTCTTTATCGTCTCGTTTACCGATCCGTCGGAGTATATCCGGCGCGGACTTGTCCTGTTTCCTGAAAAGTGGAGCCTGGCCTCTTATGAATATTTGCTGTCCACGAACGCCTTTTTGCGGGCAACGGGCAACAGCGCTTTCCTGGCAATCGTGGGCACGGTGCTCAGTCTGATCGTCACCTCGGGGCTTTCGTATGCTCTATCACGCAAAAGGCTGCAGGGCAGACGTTTTATGCTGTTGGCGATTCTGCTTACAACCTTGTTTAATCCCGGCATCATACCGCCGTACTTGCTGGTGCGCGATTTACATTTGATCAACAGTACCTGGTCGCTGATTCTGCCTGTGCTGACAAGCGGCTGGTACGTGCTGCTGATGAAAGGATTTTTTGACAGCATCCCGGCGAGCCTGGAGGAGGCCGCGCGAATCGACGGATGCAACGATTTTAGCGTCTGGGTCCGGGTGATCCTGCCCCTTTCGCTGCCGTCCATGGCCGCATTCGGATTATTTTACGCAGTCGCATATTGGAACACTTTTTTTAACGCACTGCTCTATATTAATGATTTTTCGAAACAACCGCTGCAGGTGCTGCTTCAGAATATGCTTATTGACGCGTCTACAGCGGCAGGCGGCTCGGCTGCGGCTGAGATGATGTCGGAGCAGCGCATTCCGCCAGAGACGCTGAAGATGGCTGCGGTCGTGATCGCAACGGTGCCGATCCTGCTTGTTTATCCTTTTCTGCAGAAGCATTTTGCTAAAGGTGCGATGGTCGGTTCCGTTAAGGAATAAAAAAAGTGACGATCATTTGGAGGGGAAAATATGTTCAAACATTTCTCTTGGAAATCCATGCGGAACATCGTTTCCATCTTGCTCATCCTGGCTTTACTGGCCGGGTGCGGCGGAAACGGCGGCGAATCCGGGGCTGGCGACGGAGTGTTAGATGTGGATATCATGTCGGTGTATTATACGCCTGAGCCGCCGGGCGAAGACAATGTCATCGTAGAGGAAATCGGGAAACGGACGAATACAAAATTGAACATCACCTGGGTGTCACCCAATAACTATGGAGACAAGGTTAACGTCACATTGGCTTCAGGCGATATTCCCGACCTGATGCTGCTTGATAACGCGTTTACCGCACAGGTGCGCATGATGGTGCAGCAAGGGGCATTTTGGGATTTAACGCCATACATCAAGGATTACCCGAATTTGATGAAGTTCCCGAAGGAAGCGTGGATCAACACAAAGCAGGCGGACGGGAAAAACTACGGCATCCCGCGCGTGCGTCCGGTGGATGGCGGCAACTTCTTGTACATCCGCAAGGATTGGCTGGATAAGCTTGGCCTTGAAGTTCCGAAGACGACCGATGAATTGTATACGGTGCTGAAGGCTTTTGTGGAACAGGACCCCGACGGCAACGGCAAGACGGATACCATCGGTTATGCCGGGTATGTCGATCAATCCAGCATGGGTACTTTAAATGCGCTGCAGTACGCTTTTGTGCAAAATAACGGAGATTGGAAGCTTATTGATGGCAAGCTGGTCAATATCAACCTGCTTCCGGAAATGAAGGACGCTCTGGAATGGCTAAATAAAGCATACGAAGAAAAGCTGCTTCCTGAGGACCTGGCGACGTTGAAAAACTCGCAGGCAAAGGATATGCTGAAGGCTGGCCGCGCAGGCGGGTTCCAGGATACGGTTGAGGCCGCATGGGAGCCGACCGAGGAGCTTCGCAAAACAGATCCAAAAGCCGATTTTGAGCCGCTGGTTTCCCTGAACGGATATGTCAACCGTGATGCCGGATTTTTCGGTATGTTCGTCATTCCGAAGACCGTGCCGGAAGAGAAGATGAAAAAGCTGCTTGAACTGATGGATTACGGGGCGTCAGATGAAGGCAGTGATCTGGCAAGCTATGGCCTTAAGGATGTGCACTATACCGAAGACATCGGCATCAAGGTGCCGACTGAGCAAGCTAAAACCGATATCGTCGCCCAGCAGGCCTTAGGCCAAATTTTCCTCAAGTATGATAAATATTTGCGGGCTTACCGTTCGGGGATGCCTGACGAAGTGCTGGAGCGGAATAAAAAAATTATCGATGAACGAGCGAAAATCAGCATACCGGATCTCGCGGCTGGTCTTAATTCCGAAACAAGCACGAGGGTTGGCAACGAGCTGCAGAAAAGCATCCAGGATATGAAAACAAAATTAATATTGGGCAAATTGCCGATTAGCGAATGGGATAATTTCGTTCATGAGCTTAAGAGCAATCCGGATCTGCTTAAAATGACAGAGGAAATAAACGCGGCTTATCAGCAGCGCACAGCGAGCATAAAATAACAGACAAAAACCCTCTTTTTCATGACCCTCAAAAGAGGGTTTTTGCCGTGGGTGAATGAATTTCATATATCCATAAGGTACTGCGAGGGGGAATAGGATGAAACATTTATCTGCCCGGATACGGAAAACGGGGTTTTTGCTGCCTGCCGTGAAAGGCCAATTTTACCGGAAAAGCCTGCTGCTTATGCTGAGCATTACCTGCTTGCCAACCATTATCATGGGAGGTTTATTTTACATATTTGGAAGCGCTAACATCAAAGAGGAAGTCTCCTATTCCAATGAAGCGCTGCTGCAGAACGCTTTGAACCGGATGAAGGAGGACCTAAACCAGCTTGAGCTGACAGCCGTGCAGTGGGCGTATGATCCCCGGTTTGACGGCAGCCTGCGGAATATTGATCTCAAGCAGGAATACAGCACTACCCAGGAATTATACCGTACCTTGGTTGGTATGAAAGGATTTAATTCGCTTATCGATCAGGTTCACTTCTACCTCGACGGCCCCACTCCGCAGATTGTATCTGATCAGGATGGCATTGAGGCCGTTAACGGTTACGAGGATCAAGCCGCGTATAGCGCGATTATAGACCGCAAAAAGAAAAGCTCCTTCTGGCTGAACGGTTTTCCCCGGGTCAACCAGCACGACAACCATGAGGTTGTGCTTGCCCAAAAGGTGCCGGGTGTCGGGGAGCCATACGGTCTTTTAGTCTTTTATTTGAACAGAGACAGGCTGGTAGAGATGGTCAGGGAGCTGTCGCTTGGCAAATCGGGCCACTCGTTCATCTTCGATGAGCAGGGCAATTTTGTCGTTACGGACAAAGGGGCCGGGTTGCCGGAAGGATCGCCGTTTGAGTCTGTATTAAGCGAGCAAATTAGGCGGTATCGAACAACAAGCGAAACCGGCACCTTTTTGTATGAATGGGAGAACAGAACCTACACCGTTACGTATGGTGATTTTTCCAAGCTGGGTCTGGACTGGACTTATGTAACCGCCGCTTCGCTTTCCTCGTTAACGGCGCCTGTGCAATTGTTGTCGAAGATCATTATCGCCATCAGCCTATGCGGATTTGTCCTGGCTCTGCTTCTGTCCTGGCTGGCTTCCAAACGAATGTATTCTCCCATTTCAAGGCTGGTCAGCTTATTTCGGGATAACAGGCGCCCGAGCGAGCAGAACCCCGATGAGATTGGATTTCTCGAGAATGAGTGGCGCCATCTCTACAAAGAAAGCCATGAGCTGCGGGATAAGCTGGAGAAAGCGCGGCCCGGGCTGCGCTCCAGCTTTCTGCTGCATTTGATTCAAGGGTATTACTATTATTTGAATGAGGGAGAGCTGCGCGAGCGGATGAGCGGTTTTGGCTGGAATGTGAACGGCAAAAATTTTCTGCTTATTTTGTTTCAGGTGACAGGCCTTGGTCGGCAGCAGGGACGGTTCGAGGAGAACGACGTGCAGCTTGTTTCCTTTGCGGCCGAGAATTTAGTGCAGGAGCTAACGAGGGGGCTTGGTGAAGAAGCGGACACGATCAATTTTCAGGATATGTCTATTGGTATTCTGCTTTCCTTCAATAAAGAGGAGCCTGAAGAAACGGTTCGCAGCAGGGCTTTTCATCTCGTGAACTCGCTTGCGCAAGCATCGAGTGCTGTTTTGAAATTTCACAGCACCATTCTGGTCGGTACGCTAATGATGAGGATTACGGATATTCCCGGTTCGCTCCAGCAGCTTCGGCAGGTTGTACGCTATCGTGAAGTTAGGGAGGGCAACCAGATTTTATCTTTGGAAGAGCTGTTGCCAGGCTTAACGGGAGATACGATCCCTTATCCGTTTGCGGCCGAAAAGGAAGTTACACAGGCGATCCGCATGGGGCTTAAGGATGAAGTATACGATGCGATTCAATTGTTCATGGAGACGCTGGTGAGGGAAGGGAATAAGGAGATGTTCATTCAGGATGGAGCGGTTCAACTGCTGGGCAGCATTCAGCATGCAATCCTGGAAACAGGATACCATCCCCGCGTCTTATACGGCGATGACGATTTGTACGGGGAGCTTCGCCGGCTGCGCGAACCTGATCAAATTACGGCATGGTTGAAGAACAGGATTGTTGAGCCTTACTGCAAGACCCTGGAGAGGGAGCAAACCATACACCTCCGGCGTCTCGTAGAGCGGGCGATGGAATATATAAAATCGACGATTGATTCCGAGCTGTCGCTTGAACGGTGCGCGGAACATGTGGGAACAAGCCCTTTTACGCTCAGCAAAGCATTTAAACAAATAACCGGCATCAACTACATTGATTTCCTTATGCGCTTAAAAATCGATAAGGTAAAGGAATTGCTGACAGAAACCGATATGAAGGTGAATGAAATCGCGCTGCACATCGGCTATCGCCCTTCTTATTTGAACCGGTTGTTCAAGAAGCTGGAAGGTGTTACACCTGGGCAATACAGGGAGCAAGTAGTGAGAAGAGAATAGAGTTGGATGAAAAAGCTGGCGATTGCAGGGGATTATCGTTTCTTACTTATGGCAAAAGGACCGTGACCTTAGTTATAATTGAAATCATGACTAGCGAAGTTAGACATGAAAAATTACATTGGGGGGAGAAGATCGTTTGCAGCTAATCAAATGGCCGTGGCAAATCGGGGTTGCGATCGTGATCGGAGTTGTCACGGGATTTATGGGTGAAGACCCGGGAATGGTCAACGAAAGGGCCTCTTTAAAACCTATAGTCTGGGCGCTCTGTGGAGCGCTGCTGATCCAGCTTATCAACCTTGCTTACACCGTATATGTTGTTAAATTTATGAAGGATCTTGCCAGGATCGAAAAAGGGCTGAAGCAGGCTGAAAATCCTTATTTTAGAATGATCTATTATATGGTCAACGGTGATCTGGAAAATGCAGCACGGGAGCAGGAGAAGGTTAAAGGCAAGCAAATGCAGCTTACGACCAAGGTTCAGATCAATCTGGAGAGCAGGGATATAGCTGAGGCAGAGAACATAGTTGATCAAATCAGACATCCAAATTCCCGCCCTTATTTCAAAGCACTGATTGCCATCTATAAAAAAGACTGGGACGATTTCGAAGCTCAGAAGGTGCAGCTAAAGCAGCAGGTACTGGTCCATGCGCTGGAGGCGGAGGCCGCCTTCTGTAAGGGAGAGCTTGATCAGGCCGAGAAGCATGGGGATCTTGCCATCGAAGGAGCTGACGGTCTTCAACGATACATTCTGGTCAAGTCGCGGGAGCGGCAGCAGAACAGCCCGATGCGTGAAACCTATTTTTAAGAGCGCATCGTTTGAAAAACAGAAAGGTAACAGAACATGGACATCATACATACAAATTTGGGATCTTTGACAGCATGGATTATAGGGCTGCTCATTTTGACGGCGTCCGTTGTCGGATGGATACGCCGCCGAAGAGCGCGCGTGCTGCGGGAGCTCAATCCGCGCAAAATTACAATGAAGGATATTGACCGAATGGAGGACGGCTCTGAGTTTGAAACTTACTTGTATCGTTTGTTTACCGAACTGGGCTATGAAGAGGTGTACAAGACGACAAGCAGTCGTGATTTCGGGGCCGATCTTGTGTTCACTGACCGCAGCGGAGTGCGCAATGTGGTGCAGGCCAAACGTTATGGAATGCAAAGTCCGGTTGGACTGGGAGCAGTTCAGGAGATTTATGCCTCCATGAATTATTATCGCGCGCACAGGTCTGTGGTTATTACGTCTGGCAGGTATACCGAATCCTGTGTTACGCTGGCCAGCTCCAACAGGGTTACGCTGCTGGATCGCGGGGATTTGGAGGAGATGATGATCCTGTTCAAAGCACGGCGGGCTGAGGAGGCCATGGACATTGTAGAACGGGAACCGGAGCCGTTTACGGGCGGTTGGAAGGGAGACAAGCAACGCAAAGGTGGCAAGTAAGGTGAAAGAAAAAGGTGGGGCGTACTGTTTTGACGATAAAGATTTTCCAAAATTCGATTTTTAAGTAGGATTTCAGTTTCTCTTCATCGTGCATTAATCTACGGGCTGTATAGTTGTTATCAATAACCCCCTTATATATAGATCATTGACCCTGCTGATGCTCAGTAGGGTCTCTTTTTTCTAAACCATAAAAAATGTTGCATGAATCCTGCCAGTAGAAGCAAATTTCGGATCAAAAAGGTTGTTGCAACACGAACTCGAATCGGATATTATGGATATTGTAGATCTATAATAATTTTATTTTCCGAGAAAGGAGGAGAGGGGAGTTGCAGTTCTCTAAAAGCACAGATTATGCCTTGCACGCCTTAGTACATTTGGCACATTCGCAGCGTTGCATCAATGTCGGGATCAAAGAGTTATCTTCAACGATTGGCGTTTCCGAAAGCTATTTATCCAAAATCATGTCCAAGCTGCGGCACGATGGAATCGTGCGAGCTGTGCCAGGGCTGAACGGTGGTTATGAGCTTGCACGGCCGGCTGACCAGATTACGTTTCTGGATGTAATTCAAGTCATTGAAGGAAGACAGCAGTTGTTCGAATGCTCACATTCAAGTTCGCGGCAGCATCAGTTATTAGCGGAAGAGGGCGCTGCACGACAGGGCCAGCAACATCCGGGAAAAAGCGAATGTTGGATTGAGAAAGTGATGGTCGGCGCGGAACAGTCTCTGCACCAATACTTGCGGGAGCATACGATCAGGTCAGTGTTGGATGAGTCTTTTAAGCGTTGCACTCATGGGGAAACAAGGAATAAAGGTCTTTTTTTTACACAAATTAAGGATATTAAGTGTCTGTAAAATATAGAATTAATGAAGCTTGGAGGAGAAACTTATGATCGATTTAAAACATATGAAGCGCGGCCCGATCATGTTTGCATTGATCGTTGGCATGTTCGTCGCCGCTTTGAACGAAACATTAATGGGCAATGCCCTCCCTGAATTGATGAAATCATTTGGTGTGTCTGCGACGACGGCCCAATGGCTTGCCACCGCTTATTTGCTCGTCGTTGGTGTGCTCGTTCCGGTGACGGCGGTATTGCAGCAATGGTTCACGACCCGGCAAATGTTTCTGTCGGCGATGAGTCTGTTCTTTGTTGGTACGGTCATCTCGGCAGTATCGCCGGAATTTGGTGTGCTGCTGATCGGGCGGATTATTCAGGCGATCGGGACCGGTGTGCTGCTGCCGCTTACCATGAACATCATTATGACCATTTTTCCGCCGGAAAAGCGGGGAGGCGCCATGGGCATGTTAGGGCTTGTTGTCATGTTTGCGCCAGCGATCGGACCGACGATCTCGGGTTTAATCGTTGACGGGCTTTCCTGGCGTTGGCTGTTCTACCTTGTAATACCGTTTGCGCTGTTTGCGATTATCGTTGGATTTGCTGTTCTGAAAAACGTATCAGATGTCACGAAACCACGGGTGGACTTCTTATCCATCGGGCTGTCCACCATCGGTTTTGGCGGAATTGTGTTCGGGTTCAGCAAGGCTGGTGAACTCGGCTGGTCGGTGCCGCTGGTGATTTGGACCATCACGGCGGGAGGCATCGCCTTGGCGCTGTTCGTCTGGCGGCAATTGCTGCTGAAGGAGCCTGTTATGGATTTGCGGGCATTCAGGTATCCCACGTTCGCGCTGGTTGCGGTGCTGTTATTTGTGCTTTTGATGACGTTTTTCTCATCAGCTATTATGCTCCCCATGTTTATGCAGGGTGTGCTGCTGATGACGGCGTTCCAGTCAGGCTTGATCCTGCTTCCCGGGGGCATTGTGAACGGGCTCATGGCTCCAATCTCAGGCAAGCTGTTTGATAAATTCGGGCCTCGTGTGCTTGTCATCCCCGGACTTGTCGTTGCTGCTGCTTCGCTGTGGTTATTCACCCGCTTCGACGAAACGACGACGACAGGTTTCCTTGTCGCCGTGCATATCGCGTTAATGGTTGGCATCGCGCTTGTGATGATGCCTGCACAGACAGCAGGGCTCAACCAACTGCCACGCCACTTGCATCCGCACGGAACGGCAATCTTGAACACGTTGCAGCAGGTGTCTGGCGCCATCGGTACTGCCCTGTACATCAGTATTATGTCGAGCGGACAGAAGCAGTACTTGAGCGGAGCGAGCGATCCGCAGTCTCCGGTGGAAATAGCCAAAGGGCTGGCCGCCGGCATTAACAACGCATTCTGGATCGGTGTTATTCTCGCATTTGTTGCATTTTTACTCGGTCTCTTGCTCCGTAAAGGGAAACCGCCGGAATTGCAGGATCAGAACATGTATGCCGAATAGTCAAAAAATCGAGATCAGTTCTTGGGTATATAGATGACGATTTTCATGAAATACATGATCCCGGTCGAACTGATCCACGAGCCGGCCTTCCTTCATAACGAGGATGCGCTGGCTCATCTGGTGCACGGCAGCAAGGTCGTGAGATATAAACAAATAAGACAGCTGCAAGTGGGTCTGCAATGATGTTAACAACCTGAGCACTGCTCCTTGTGAGATGACATCCAGGCTCGCCGTAGGCTCGTCCAGCACGATGACTTCCGGCTCAATGCTGATGGCCCTGGCAATGGTTACCCGCTGGCGCTGGCCGCCGCTCAGCTCATGCGGGTAGCGGTCGGCAAGTGAGGCCGGCAGTTCAACAGCCTCAAGCAATTGCTTGATATAAGCGGCTTTGGAAGTAAACGTGAAGTGTTTCAATCTTAGCTGATGGTGGAACTGCTCGTAAGCATCCAGCAGGGAGTGCTTGATTTTCAGCTTCGGATTGAGCGCAGCCGCCGGATTTTGGGACACCATTTGCATATGTCTGCGGAAAGGTCTCAGCTTGCGTTCGTGCAGTTGCTCTATCGGCTGCCCGTTCAGCATAATAGAGCCGCTGTCGATGGTTTCAATGTGCAGCAGGCAGCGGGCTAATGTGCTCTTGCCGCAGCCGCTTTCTCCAACAAGGCCCAGACATTCACCCTTGTCGAGGTGGAAAGAAACAGCGTTCACCGCCATTTTTCCTTCCCGGTAGGATTTGGTCAGACGGTCTACAACTAAAAGGCTCATCATGGCTTCACCTCCGTAGGCACAGGCAATACAGGTGCAGCCTGAATGAGCTGTCTCGTATAGTCATGCTGCGGATTCTCCAATATAAGCTTACTGCTGCCAGATTCGACAATTGTTCCATCTTTCATAACCGCGATCTGCTGGGCATACCGTCTGACATGGCGCCAGTCATGGGTAATGAAGAGGATGGCACAGCCGGTTTGGCGTTGTTTGGCGGCAAGAAGCTGCAGAATACGGTGAGCGGACACACTGTCCAGTGCCGTTGTCACTTCATCCGCGATTAACAGCTCCGGCGAGAGCAGGAGCGCAATGGCTATCGACGCCCGCTGCAGCTGCCCGCCGCTCAGTTGGAACGGGTAGCGGGGGAGAAAACGGCCGTCCAGACCCACCGATTCGAGCGCCTCCACAGCCTGCTGCGTGCGTACTGTGGCTGAAGTTACATCATGCGCTTTCTGATACTCATCAAAATGCTGACCGATCGTGCGAAACGGAGTGAAGGAGCCCTGGTAATCCTGAAAGACGTATGCCAGTGTGCCGCCGCGCAGGGAGCGTGCACGCGACGAAGGCAGGTTCAGCACATCCAGTCCGTGTAATATCACCTGACCGTCCGCCCGCAGATTAGGAGGCAGCAGCTGCCCGATGGCCTGTGAGAGCAGGCTTTTGCCGCTGCCGCTTTGCCCGACCAGAGCATACCACTCCCCCTTACGAATAGTCAGCGACACCTCGTGAACAAGTGTTTTGTCACGGCTGTGAATGGATAATTGCTCAATGGACAAGATCATGGCTGCACCTCCTTCTTCACATCAAAACGGTCGCGCAAATGATCCCCCAGCATATTGGCCAGCAGAACCACAACAACAATCGCCAGTCCCGGGTAGAGCATCAATTCGGGTTTGGACTGAAAATAAGGCCTTGAGTCGTTCAGCATGGCCCCCCATTCGGCAAGCGGTGGCTGCACACCAAGTCCAATATAAGAGAAGGCAGAGATTAGCAGAATGATTTTGCCAAGGTCCAGACTGGCCAGCACAAGCACATTGCCTATGATATGGGGGAACAGATGCTTTTGCATGATCCGGGCGGAGGACAAGCCGTTAATACGGGCAATAAGCACGTAATCCTTTTGCGATTCGGCCAGGACCGTGCTGCGTACAAGCCGGGCGTAGCTTACCCATTTTACGATGACGATGGCAAGCACCAGATTGCCAATTCCCGCACCGAGCAGACCGCTGAGCACAATGGCAACGATCGTATCAGGGAAAGCGAGAAAGCTATCTGCAATACGCATGAAAATCCGGTCGGCCCAGCCGCGGAAGTAACCGGAGATCAGGCCGAACGGAACGCCAATCAGCAGTGCTGCCAACAGGGCCAGCAGACTGTAACCGATCGTTTGCCAGCCGCCCAGCAGCAGCCGGGTTAATACGTCACGCCCCAGATGATCGGTGCCGAGCGGATGCAGCAGACTTGTATCCTGCAGCCGCATACCCAGATCGGTCAGTGTGGGATCATGCCGCAGATATACGAAAGCATACAAGGCTGCGGCCGCAGTCAACAGCACGAACAGAAGGGTGATGGCGGCTTGCCAGGTGTACTTTTTTCTGCCCATACCAAGAAGAGACCGAGCTCTCATGACCATGCCTCCCTTTCCTTCAGCTTCATTTCCGGGTTCAGATAACGGTAGGACAGATCGACGGCCGTATTCACTACAAACACAAAGGCCGCCATAATAAGGATGTAACCCTGGATCAGCGGGTAATCCCGTTGTCTGACCGCGTCCACCACAAGCTTGCCAATCCCCGGATAAGCGAATAATACTTCAACCACCACCACACCGCCGATCAGACTGCCGAGACTGACACCGAACACGGTAATGACCGGCGGAAGGCTGTGCCGGAACGCATGCATCACGAAGATGCGCCGTTCGGACAGGCCGCGTGATCTCGCTGCGCGAATGAATTCCTGGCTTAACGAATCGAGCAGACTGGAGCGCAGCAGCCTTACATACACACCCGAGATGGCAAGTCCGAGCGTCAGGGAGGGCAGCAGCAAGGAGAGAAAGCCGTCTCTGCCCATGGTTGGCAGCCAGTTGAGCCGCACGCCAAACAGGTCGATGAAGATCAGGCCCAGCCAGAAGCTGGGAACAGCTGCGCCGATAATCGATAAAATTCTGCTGATCTGATCAATCCAGCTATTGCGGTGCAATGCTGCCAACGATCCGAGCGGAACCGACACAACCAGCATAATGAGCAGCGCGCCTGCGGTTAATTCCAGTGTGGCAGGCAGACCTGTCAGGATCATTTCCATAACCGACTGGCCGGTGACATAGGAATGCCCGAAGTCGAGCCGTACAAAATCAAGCAGCCAAAGTCCGTACTGTGCGAGCAGTGGCTTGTTAAAACCCATTTCTTCCCGCAGGGCCTCTACCTGTTCCTGACTGACGGACAGCTCATCCACATTCAGGATCGTTAATACGGGATCACCAGGCGCAAGCCGGATAAACAGAAAACTGATAAACGTGATAATTAACATAAACAGGAGCACTTCCGCAAATTTGCGGATCAGAATCCGAATCATTTTTTCACATCCAGCTTATTGGTGATCATGTAGTACTCACTTCTTGCCGTCACCCAGTTGGTAACTTTGTTTTCATCGTAAGCAACGATAGTTGAAGGATGCAGGACGAAGGAATTAATCACGTTCTTATGCACATAATTTGCCGCCTTTTCTGCAAGCACAGCCCGCTGCCCGGGTTCAACGGTGCGATTAAGTTCATTTATGATCGTCGTCAGCTCTTCATCATAAACCCCGCTAAAGTTGAGCGCCCCCGTCGGGTGATAGGTTGCATTTAAATAATAACCGGCATCTCCCCGCGGAGCCGTCAGGTTGCTGTAGGTGGCCAGATCCCAGTCGCGGTTGGCGGCCATATATTCTTCTGGCGTATCAATCTGCTGAATTTGCACATCGATCCCGATGCGCTTGGCGTCGGACTGAAATACCTGGGCAATCAAGGGCAGGTCAGCTCTGGACGAGTAAGTCAGCAGTGTCAACCGCAGGGGCTTCCCATTCTTCTGCATAATACCGTCCTGAAGTGTGTAACCGGCTTCCTTCAAATACTGCACAGCCGCCTCGGGACCTGTCTTCAGCTTGCTGTCTTCATATTGGGGAGCAAACGGCAGGGAAGGCAGGAACGGTCCAATGGCAGGTTCGCCATATCCGAGTAAAATGGTGTCTACGATTTCCTGGCGGTCAATCAGCGCATTCATGGCCTGGCGTACGTTCAAGTCCTTCATGCTCTCCCGTTCCATGTTCATGGTAAGCTGATGCACACGGAAGGTCGCTGTTGATTCAACCTTGGCGCCTGGCACGGCAGCAAGCGATTCCAGACTCTCAACCTCCGGGCGGTACACAATATCGACCTGTCCGGATTTGAGGGCAAGGGAACGGGCATTGGCATCTTCGTTAAATGCAAAAGTTACGGAGTCCAATGGGGAAGCCCCGTCCCAATATTCATCATAACGTTCCAGCTCCAGCTTGCTTCCGGGAGTGAAGCTTTGCAGCTTGAAAGGTCCTGTACCGACCGGGTGATTGACGATATCCGGTGCGGTTACATCGATGATGGAGACATTCGGATTGACCAGTTCGGATGCAAATTCAGGGAAGGGCTGAGTCGTGGTAATCTTCAGCGTATGTCCGTCCGCAGTGATCGTATCAATTTTCAGCGCGCTCCGGATGGCTGCACTCTCCTGGAGCGCCCGTTCCAGTGAGGCTTTGACTGCTTCACCAGTCATGCTTTTGCCATTCTGAAAGGTAACATCCTCGCGCAGCCTGATCGTCCAGTGCTGTCCATCCGGGCTTTCCCAGCTTTCGGCCAGCCACGGAGCCACGGTCAAATTATCCTCATCCAGCCTGACCAGCGTTTCCGTTATGCCGGCTCTGAGCGGAATGTAGCTGGAGTCCACATGCGGGTCCAGAGAATTGGTGGAGAAATTGTACAGGAAGCTGATATGCTTGGCAGCCAAGGAGCTCTCACTCGCCGGAGCAGCTTGTCCGCACGCACTTAACAGACTGATACAGACCAGGAGAATCAATATGGCTGGTACTGGCTTGCTTTGGTTCGTAGTCATCAAAATACGAATCCCTCCTAATATGTAATAATTACGATTAGAATATTATCGTAATTATTACGCTTTGGCAATACCCGATATTGAATTGAAATGACTTCCTTTTAACCGAATTTTATATTAATTTCATCGAATCCTGGTTTCCGATTTACAAAACGAGGGAGCATGCTGCTGTTTTGCATTACCATATGAAGCATTTTAGCCCAACCCCGGGTGCGTGCGGAGCGGATGCGGACCTCGCTTGTATCGTGACTATCGCCACACCGCCCGCTTCTGTCCAGCCATTATAACGTCTATCGACGTACATTTGACGTACCTTCACAGAAAAATCAACGAGCGGAGCTTGTTTTCCTCACAGGAGACGGGCTCTGTTTTTTTCAGTTCAAGGGATGGCGCTGGAAAAGTAAATTCCCACGATCGTTGTAAGAGCCATTCGGGCAAGGAAATACATTAAAACATATCCGGAGGCATAACGGGTCAATTTGTGGTACGCTAGGAGCATTACACAAATACGCTTTAGCAGCGGCAGAAGGGGGATCTCGATGACTGTATACGATCAGCACAGCAGGCATTTGCGGGATTTGCGTATTTCGGTCACAGACCGCTGCAACTTCCGCTGCCGTTACTGTATGCCTGCGGAAATTTTTGATCAGGATTATGCATATCTGCCCCAGGGGCATATGCTGACAGCGGAAGAAATCAGCAGACTGGCCCGCATCTTCGTCTCGCTCGGGGTACGCAAGCTGCGCATCACCGGGGGCGAACCCTTGCTGCGCAAGGACTTGCCAGAGATTATTACAAGGCTTGCTGCGCTGGATGTGGAAGATATCTCGCTGACGACCAACGGCAGCCTTTTGGCCAGAAATGCAAGCAAGCTGAAGCAGGCCGGGCTGCATCGCATTACGGTCAGCCTGGACGCGCTCGATGACGATACATTTCTGTTCATGAACGGGGGAAGAGGGCGGGTTCAGCCTGTGCTTGACGGAATCGATGCCGCCGCGGCGGCAGGCCTGTCGGTGAAGGTCAACATGGTGGTGCAGAAGGGAGTAAACGACAGCGCCGTTCTGCCCATGGTTGAATATTTCCGGAATAAAGGCCATATTCTGCGGATGGTTGAATACATGGACGTCGGCAACACCAACGGTTGGAACAGGGAGCATGTGGTCAGCACGAAGGAGCTGCTGCAGCGCATCGGAGAACGCTGGCCGCTTGAGCCGGTTGAACCGAACTATCTCGGTGAAGTGGCGGCCAGATACCGTTTTTTGGACGGCAGAGGTGAAGTCGGATTTATTTCATCAGTTACTCAGGCTTTTTGTGCATCCTGCACCCGGGCCCGCCTGTCTGCGGACGGAACGCTATACACCTGCCTTTTCGCATCGCAAGGGCATTCGCTGCGTCATCTGCTGCGGTCCGACAACAGTGACGAGCAGCTTGGCGGTACCATTTCATCCATCTGGGCGAACAGGCATGACCAATATTCCCTCGAACGCGGGACAGGCAAGGACAACGGATCGACCAAAGTGGAAATGTCCCATATCGGAGGATAAATATTTTGCGTTGCAAAAAATAGATGAAGGCCCAAAAAAGGTGTTAGCGGTTAAAATAAAGTTGCGAGCGACCCGGCAAAAGTTTCTCGCCAAAGAGCCGATTGCCAGAAGCAGTCGGCTTTATTGTCTTGCAGCAAAAAAGACGATTGAACAGAATTTAACGCATTTCTGTCCATCGTCTCTTCAATATAAAAAAGTACAAGGTTTAAAGAATCCCTTATGCTCCTCCAACCTGCTCGGAAGTTTCATTGAGTGCGTTCAAAGCTTGGGTTAAAGGGGAGAGTGCAAACACAAGGCTAAAAATTAATGACAATGGGATCCTTTTTTTCATTTTCTGCCCACACCTTTTTGATATAAAATTGATACTGGTGCTGGATTTCGTCTGCCGCGAATTTTTTAAAGCGCTCATATAAGCCTACGCAATTAATAATGACCGTTTTATTATTAATTTCCGAAGACTTTTCCATTGCCCTAAACAAGTACCCGAACCCGTTGGAGTAACGGCCTTTGCTCAAGTAATATTTAGCGAGTTCATACCAGAAGCGTGTGGCTTGTTCCGGAATGACCTGTTGTGTGTAAATATCGGTCGAGGTTGGCTGCTGCTCATAGGATAGGATGGCATCATTAAATTGGCCAAGGATATGATCGACGTCGATATTGTAAAGGTTGGCTGCCTCCACAATGTTCAGGAGCTCTGAAAATATTTCTTTTTTACCCTCAATATATTCTACATACTTGGGAAGTATGCTGATATCCCCCATCATTAATCTGTTTACATAGGTATTGACCTGTGCCCAGTGCTGAAAAAGGCCCTTCCAATGCACTGTTTCAGGGTCTGTTTCTTTCACCCAGCTCAAATCCGCATAGGCATAGGTAAATTGCAGTGCCTGCTTGTAATCTTTCCTTGCATCACAAACGGCGGCTCTTAACAAATTAGCGTAAGCAATATACACAAATAATGGTCTGGACATTTTTTTGCTTTCCCTGCCGTTTTTTCGAGTCTGCCGCTGTTCCAGATTATATTGAATCTGTGCCTTATGTCCCATTTGCTGTGCCAGCTCATTTACTTTATCCCACTGTCGCAAAGAGCGGTATGTATTTACCAAATCCTTGAGCGCATCGAGCTGATCTGTCTCGTCAAGACGGTCTACATATGGCTCAAACTGATGGGCAACGAGCAAATTCAGTGCCTGGTCGCCTCCCAATTTAAGGCTAAACAGACGGTACTGGCAGAAAGCAAGCCGCTCCGAATACTGGCTTCTCTCGTTTGCGGCCACACATTCAAATAAAAGGATGGCCGCATCTTTTTTTCCCTCCTGAAAAAACACCTCCGCCGTTTCAAACAGCAGGGGGGAATACAGCAAATTGTCCATTAATAACTTCAGAGCCTGCCGGATGCACCCAAGCTTGTTCAGCTCGGCACAGCGGTACATAAAGGGTCTGATTCTGCGCCAGTTCGGAGAAGCTTCATTTAAATATTCCTGTATATATTGTTCATAGAAGT
Organism: Paenibacillus medicaginis; assembly: GCF_042138635.1. NCBI lineage: Bacteria > Bacillati > Bacillota > Bacilli > Caryophanales > Paenibacillaceae > Paenibacillus > Paenibacillus medicaginis. The sequence goes on from NZ_JBHIRY010000012.1 coordinate 49,153, forward strand.
AACCTTCAGGCAAGGCCAGCGTAGCGGTGATCCGGTCCAATTGATTGACGGCCATCACCCGGTTACCGTTCAAAATGGCACTCATGGTGCCAGGGTTTAAACCTGACAATTTGCCAAACTGAGTAATATTCAAGCCGTGCTGTTTTATATAATCCTCCATTTCGGAGCGAATCGTGGTTGTATCATTCAAATAAACCACCCCTGATAAAAATTGCTATTATGTTACAAATATAACCATTTATTTCTTGTTGGTCAAATGTTTTTTGGGAGTTCGCAAGCATCAATATTTCAGGAGAATTTAAAATTTGATCCACCGGAAACGGCGGATCAATCATATAGACGAAGCTACATATCGGATTGAAGTGCAAGAATAATGGCGGTTAGCCCGAAGCAAATATTGAGCAGACAGAGAAACACGAGTGTCTGGGTCTGATTTAGTCCTGTTGCAAGCAGCCGGTAGTGGGCCTGCGAGGCATCGGCTTTATAGATTGGTTTTTGCTGGATCAGTCTGCGGATGATCACGATGACATTGTCCAGTATCGGAACTCCCAGAGCAAAAATCGGGATGAACAGGGAAGCGAGGGTGGCCCCCTTGAAAGCTCCGTCCAAAGCGATAATGCCCAGCATGAAGCCAAGGAATGTAGCACCGGCATCACCCATAAATACACGGGCAGGCGGTTTGTTATAGCGGAGATACCCAATGGCGGAACCAACGAGAATGACCGACATTAGTGCTGATTCGCTTTGTCCCATGGTCAGGGCTACAATAAAGAGGGTGCCGCCTGAAATGGCGGACAGGCCGCCTGCCAGGCCGTCAATCCCGTCGGAAAAATTAATGACTGTCGTCACACCGAAAATCCACAAAATGGTCAGGATAAGCTGCAGCCATTCCGGGAGGCTGATATAATGTCCGGTGAAAGGATTGGTGAAGCCTTCAAAAGCGATGCCTGAAAAATAAACAATAAGTGCAGCGGCCACCTGAACGATCATTTTGGGCAGGGAGGCCAGCTCTTTTCCACGGGTTTTGTACCAGTCATCCAGCATGCCAATGCCGAGAATAAGTAGGCTTCCACAGAAAATGGCCGCGGATTTGCCGGTCAGCCCGGCGCCTGTAAAGCCGGCAGAAATAAAATAGGTGGCAAAAAAACCGATGAAGATAGCGATTCCGGCAGTAAGCGGTATCGGCTCACGATGGATCTTCCGCTCCAGATCAGGACGGGGTTTGTCAACAAAATCAATCTTAATGGCTAATTTACGAAGGGGAGGGATCAGCAGTATGACCAGCAGACAAGACAGCATGGCAGAAACCAGCAGTAACATATCGGTCCTCCTAGATAGTTTCGAGAATAAAGATCGCCTAAAGCTGATTATATGACGATACAGGCAATCTAGCAAATTTGACACAAAAAATCCAGCGAAAAAAGGGGGGGGGAGAAATCATGCTACGGCAAATAAGGATGCTTGCTGTGTTCCTGCTCTTCATCACGTTATGTATTCCTCAGCAATTATCTGCAGACTCGGGACCGGGAGGGGTAGACCGGGAAACAGAGAAAAGGCTTATGCTTCAATATGGCCTGGATAAGCCTCAGGAAATCTCTAAAATAGAGCAGTTTGTTCGCTTCTGGTCTCAGAGCGACTTCGGATACAGCTTCCATGCCGAAGGTATGTATGATACGGCCAATCTGGTGCTTTATCCGCTTCCATGGGTATGCAGTCAGTTGCCCGCAATAGTGTATATTATTAAAATGCCGTTTATTCAGCCCTGACTTGGCTGCTCGGTAAGCAGCCGTTTGACCAACTCGCTCATGCCTTGCCAGGAATCCTTCATTATAAATTGATCCTGGATATGCTTGTTCCAGGGGCGAGGGATGCCGATGGTCTGTTTGCCGGCTGCTTTTGCCGGAATCAGGTTATGGGGGCCGTCATCAATGAGCAGATCAAAGTTCAGCAGGTATTTTCGCTTGGCCATGAAAAAGTTCTCGAACGGAATGAACGGCATCCGCCGCTGCAGCCAGTTCCATTTCTCAGCGACCGAGGACGGTCTTGCCGCCGTTACGATAATGACGTCATGTTCTGTGGCAATCTTCCTGACTTCCTCGATGGTATACTCGTCGAAAATTTCCAGTTCTTCATACAGGCCCGGTCTTCCGAAAAAGATATCCTCATTGCATTGGGGATGCCAAATACTTGTCATATCAAAGCTGATCATTTGCTCCATTGTTAGCGGCAGATCAGGGTATAGCAAATTATGATAATGGATTGCTCTTGGAACGAGATGGCAGATTGTATCATCCATATCGATGGCTACTATTTTTTTATGCATTTGAGTACAGCTCCTGGTTTTTAATGGACTTAAATGTGGCGGTCAGCTACTTCTGCATTGTAACACAGCGTTTATCGGAAATTAACAGTTGACGGTGAAGTGTAAAAATCATTTAATTAAGTAAAAAAACAAAAAATGTGCATGATACAGCTAGATTGTATTTGAATACCCACAGGGATGAACCGCAAAGTGTAAGTGGCCTTTTATGCCAATCAATTCACTAAGATAGGAGTGGAGATCATGTTTTTATGGAACGGTAGACTTGTGCAGGAAGATGAAATTCAGGTCTCTTACCTGGACCGCGGTTACTATTTCGGTGACGGTATTTACGAAGTGTTCCGGATTTATGACGGCAAGCTGTTTGAGAAGCAGGCCCATCTGAACAGGCTGTTCCAAAGCTTGCGCGAAGTGAGAATCACATTGCCATGGAGCGAAGCGGAGCTGTCCGCTATGGCGGATTCTCTGGCCGAAACGTTCGGGAAGAAGGACGGAATTCTGTACCTGCAGATTACGCGTGGCGCAGCGAAGCGGTCGCATTTGTTTCCCGAATCCGCCGAGCCGAGTATGCTCGGTTACTGTGAAGAGGTTGCGCGTCCTGTTGAGCAACTGAAAAAAGGCATTAACACGATTATACTGGATGATGAAAGATGGCATAAATGTCATATTAAATCTCTGAATCTGCTGGCCAATACGCTGGCACGGCAGGAGGCGGCGGATGCAGGGGCGGAAGAAGCCATTCTGGTTCGTGACGGGCGGGTAACGGAATGCACGGCTTCCAATGTGATGATCGTCAAGAAGGGCGTAATTATTACACATCCGAACGGCCCTTTGATCCTGGACGGAATTACGAAGCAGGTGGTGGAACGGCTCGCCAAGCAGAGCGGCATTCCGTACCGGAATACAGGATTTTCCCTTGAAGAGCTGATGGACGCCGATGAGGTGTTCGTGACAAGCACGACCAAGGAAGTGATGCCGGTCACGATGATCAATGGTATCAAGGTCGGCTCCGGAATTCCGGGTGTCATTACCCAACTGCTGCAGCATGGATTTGAGCAAAAAATCAAGCCTGCCGCTGCAGCAGAGCTGCTCGGTTAAATGAAAAAACCTCGTTCTCTGTACCTTGGACGTCTGTCCTGTACCTGGAACGAGGTTTTTATATTTATTCGCTTTCCTGTTAATCCAGCCTGGCCACCAATATCCCCAAGTGCTCCTTCAGTGCAAGCCCCATATTGGACATCGCCCCCGCAGAGGGGGACAGTCTGCCGGCATACATCTTCATCGGCCGGCTCACCAGATAGTCGGTCGGATACGGCTGCACGGTAACGCCAGCCTTCTCAAATTGCAGAACCGCCCGGGCCATATGGAAGCCGGAGGTTACGAGTACAGGCCGGGACAAGCCTTTCTCCCGCAGAAGGGCTGCCGTATTCTGCGCATTCTGCTCCGTATTGCGCGAACGGTTCTCGATCAGAATACTACTGTCCGGGATGCCCATCCCGAGCAGCTGCCGGCGGGCGATGTCCCCTTCATTGCCGTTATCCGCAAAGACCTGGCCTCCCGAAAACAAAACGGGCAACCCTGTTTGTTCGTGCAGCCGTACCGCGGTGATGAGCCGGTTGGCCGCCGAGCCGTACATATTGCCTTCCCCATCCACGTCCGGCGTCCCGGATGCGGCGCCTCCGCCCAGGACGACAATGACGTCGCCTTGCACGACGGAGGGCTGCGGATAATCATTTTCCAGCCCGGCAATGAAGGCGTCTCCCACCAAATTGGTGGAGGATAAATAGAAGAGAAGCGTAATCGCCAGCAGAATCGACGCCGCTTTACGTTCCCGTCTCCATCGCCATAACCATACCGCAAGCACCAGCAGCAGCAGCACGAACAGCCCGGGAGGCAGAATGAAGCTGTATGCGAATTTGATAAGATAAATCAATGAAACTACCGCCTTTAATATGTATTTGTCGCATGTATTGTAACATAGCATCCGGAAATGAGGACAAAAAACAGCAGCACCGGCAATTGCGGTACAGCTGTTTTGATTTTTTTCTATGGAGTTATTACATAAGCTCCTTTTCTACAATCGTCTGCATTATGCCTCTGTAGCGTTCTCTCTGCGCCGGGGATGCCGAGTCCCGAATGATCTCGAACAGGGCGGCACATTTTCTGAAATTACTATGATCCTTCATTTTCTCAGCCGCTTCCAGAACGGTCAAAATGCTTTCTGCTGCTGCGTCTTTTTCATCCCGGCTGCTTTGGTATTTGGCCAGCTCCAGCAGGAAGGAATGGTAAAAGGCCAGATTGGCGGCCTCTCCCGTATGGCCGAATTCCCGGATTTGTCCGGAGAATTGCTCCAGAATGGCGTCAATGTTCAATTCATGCTTACGGGCGGCCTCCACAATTGTGGTCAGGCCGGGCAGCATCTCAGAAGGATTTTCCTGCAGAAAGCGGACAAAATCTCCAAGTACCTCCGTTTGTCCGGAAAGCATATTGATTTCAAACAGATTAGCTTTGGCTTTGAAGCGATAGTATTCTACTTCTTCACGTCCACGATCGTCAAGGCCCTCGAACCGGCCCAACTCGGCATATTCTGCAATGCATGCCAGGGCTTGATCGTATTGCTGCAGCTTTTTCAGAGCTTGTCCTTTCATCATATGACCATAACCGTAGTAATAAACTAAAGATTTTGTACGGCTCGACCTTAATGTGTCGGCTTGGTTAAGGGAAACAAGGGAGAGCAAGTCTTCAGACAGCTCTATGATCTTGTCCCAGTTTTCGAATGATAAAGCCATGTTCAGCATATTTACAAGGGTGTCCAGATCTTCTATCCCGGAACGGTTGCTCTTGTCCACATGTTTTTCCTCCCTTAATTTCCGGATACAAGAAGTATAAAAGATGTTGAGAATTCAATCAATATATGGAGAATACAATAAAATTAGTAATTTGGACCAAGTGAATTTTTTCCAATCGTCAAGTGGAAATAGAAAACCCTATGATTAAAGTTCCTCCGTACCGGGTGCAACCGTCATGTCCTAAAAAACAGCCTGGCAGCATACATACATAGCAGAGGAGGGGAGAGGATGGATATAAAAGTGAAGCGGTATTATCTGCTGAAGCAGCGGCAGAAGGAGACGGAGAAGGAATTGGCGGCCCTGCGCGAAGAAATAACCGCATACTGCCAGGACCGTGGAATCAGCGAGCTCGAGTCGGGCGGGTATACATTGAAATTGGTGCAGAAGAATAATAAGGAGTATGACGACGACAAGCTGTACGAGGTGCTGTCCGACCCCGAGGTCTGGCGTCTGCTGTCCAAAGCGGATCCGGCGAAAATCTCAAGCCTGCTCAAGCTAAAGGTCATTTCGGAGGAAACGATCCGTCCTGCCATGTCGTTAAAGCCCGTGCAGATGCTGCTGGTCGATAAAAAATGAATATCCCTTCCACACTTTTCTAAAAGTGCGTGTTCAAGAAGTCAGGTTTTCAGCACCGAGAAGGTTGGATGAAGGTAGGGACTGAGGAGCGGAGCGTACTAGGGGTACGTGAGCACCGGAAGGCCCGGCTGAATTCAAGATTCGATGTCGAGTCCGCTCCCTGACTTCCTTCGTGATCAAAAGATGACTTTTTGAACTACCTCTAAAAAGCGGCAGCGGCGTCTGCCGTCTTTTTGTTTTTCGGCCATGTGTAAAAAACGGCACTGCAATTCTGTTGGAAATTAGCTACAATAGATTGGGATATCCATTTTCTTGAAAAAAGAAGGCGGATTCATATATTTGACAAAACAGGCCGTTCAAGGCGGGCTTTGCTGCGAGATAGCAAGCATGGAAGGATGAAGCATACATGTTCCGTTTTAAATTCAGATATATGCTGAAAAACAAACAAACCCGGTTAATTCTGCTGCTTACGTTATGCGTATCCCTGCTGATTACACTGATTGGGCTGGGGTCGTACGCCCGCTACCGTGAAGGTCTGGATACCGAGCTGAATGCGCCTAACGTGGAACTGCTGCAAATAAATATGGATGCTACGAACCGTGCTTTCCGGGAGGCAGACGAGAAGGCCGTGGATTTGTCCTACCGCCCGGAAATGATGTCATATCTGAATGCTGCAGCTTCCGGGAAGCGGACTGAGGCTGTTGAGGTTCAACAGCTGCTGGCAAGTGTTGCAGCAGACAAAAAAGTGCAATCGGTGACGGTGGCCGACTTTGCCGATCAATCCGTGGTCTCCAGCGACTTTGGCTACAAGGCGAATTGGGAGGAAGCACCGGATGCTTCCTGGACCACGTGGGTTCAGGATATCGAGAACCGTCCACTGCTGATCAAGCGGAGATGGCTAGGCTCTGAGGCGGGGGATAGCGGCACCGAGCTGCTGAGCATTGTCAGGCCGGTGATGGCGGACGGCAAGGCGGCAGGGGCGGTTATCATCAATCTGGATTACGATCTGTTTTTCTCGCAAATGTATACGCACCTGTCCAGCCAGCAGTATGTATATAACCTGGATGGAGAGCTGATCTATCCGAAGCTGAACACAGGCATTCAGCCAGCCGACATGGACACGGTTATAAATGAGCTTGATGTCAGCCCGTTTAGCTATGTAAAGGTACAGGGCCAGGAATATATGGCCAACCAGACATTCTCGGACGTGACCGGTTGGAGGCTGGTGTCTCTGGTGCCGATGGACCATTTGCTCAAAAATGTCAAGCTGGCCAGAAACATGATGCTGTTCCTGTCCCTCGTTTCGATCATCGTAGGCTGTTCGGCGATTTACTACTATAATTATGCAGCTTTCCGGCCTTTGCGCAGAATTCACCAGCTGCTGCATCCGGCTTCCGGCGGAAGCCCCCAGGGCAATTTGTATGATCTGGAGCCTGTGATCGGCAAATGGGTGGGGGAATTCCAGCGTAAGACATTTGTGGCGGAAAGAAGCCTGCCCGAGTTGAGGAGCAAGTATATCCAGGATATTCTGAACCGCTGCATCGGGATGAAGGAGGTCCGCACGAAATGGAGCCATTATTTTCATGATTGGAGCGCAGATCCGCTGACCGTCATGGTGGTGTCCATTGACCGGTATTGGCAGTGGGCTGCTTCTTTTATGGAGGAAGACAGGATGCTGCTCAAATATGCTCTTCAAAATATTATGGAAGAGGTGCTCGCTCTGTCGTGGAGGACGGTATGTATAACGGCGAAGAAGGACAGCTTTGTGGTGCTGCTGCAGTCGAAGGACGTTGCGGCCGGTGCCGGGGAACTGCGGTTGGATGCGGAGAAGCTGATTGAAACTGTAAACAGGCATCTGAAATTGTCCGTCTCCGCAGCCATTGGCCCGGAGGTGCAGGATATTTCCGCTTTAGAGCAGTCGTATGCTGCAGCACGCAAGCTTCTGGCTTACCGGCTGTACGAAGGCTATGGGCGAGTACGCGAGCATGCGGCTTGGGATAACCATATGAACGCCGATATGGAGGAAGCCTGGTCAGCCGAGATCATTCAGGATTTGCAGACCAGGGACAGCCGTGTGAACGCAGTGCTGGTGGCGAAATGGGCTTCCCTCATCCGGGAGCATAGTGTAGAACCGGAGCAGGTCTACAGGGCGGCGGATCATATTTTGGAGGAAATTCTGGACATCACTGCCGCCCGCAGCATGGAGCCGCCTGAGGAAATCAACAACTATAACTGGAGCCAGGTGCAGACGATGGATCTGGCGGACATTGAGCAAATGCTGTGCCAGGTTACTGCCAAAGTCGCGGAACAGTTTCAGGTTCACAGCCATACAAAGGAGTACAAGCGTGTACAGGATATGATTCAGTACATGGAAGAACATATGCAGGAAAACATCGGATTGCAGGATATCGCCGCACATGTCGGGATGAGTGTGTCATCTGTCAGCAGTATGTTCAAAGAAGAAACCGGATCGACCGTGTACGACTATCTGACCCATTTGCGCATCGAAAAGGCATGTGAGCTGCTCATGGAAAGCGACCACAAAATTGCCAGCATCGCCAGTATGGTCGGCTATCAGAATGAAAACAGCTTTATTCGTGTATTCCGTAAAATCAAAGCGGTTACTCCGGGCAAATTCCGGGAAAGCAGCAAATCTGCCAACAGATATGCAGATCCGCCAAAATCGCGCTACTCCGGCATTATTGAAGATCGTTAAGCAGATTGAACGATGGATTGGCCCCTCACCCTGGATTACACTGTGGAGGTCAAGCCGGGCGACGGCCGCATACGTGAAGAAAAGAGGGATGACGTGAAAAGCAGAAGAAGGCGAAGCTGGGCAGCACTTGCAGTGGCGGCTGTGATGCTGGCGGGAGTATGGTTCTTAACCTTTCAAGGGAACGGTTGGACTTTGAATGCGGAGCAACGCAGTACGGCTGCTTTTCCCAACAAACCGGTCACACTGGTCGTCCCGTATGCTGCCGGCGGCGGAACGGACATTATGGCGAGAGCACTCGCGAAAGAGGCGGAAAGACATCTGGGCCAGCCGGTTGTCGTCGTGAACCGGACAGGTGGAGGAGGTGCCATCGGGTTAATGGAAGGTGCGGATGCCAAAGCGGACGGTTATACCGTCACCTGCATGGTAACAGAGCTGACGATTCTTCCCCATCTCGGATTGCTTCCGATCACCTACGAGCAATTCAAGCCGATTGCACAGATCAATCACGATCCATCCGCCATCACTGTACGGGCGGACGCGCCGTGGAAGACGGCGGCTGAATTCCTGGATTATGCCAAGACCCATCCCGGTGAAATCAAGATGGGCAATGCGGGAACAGGGAGCATATGGCATCTGGCTGCAGCGACGTTGGAAAAAGAAAGCGGTCTTGCGTTCACGCATATTCCGTATGAGGGAGCGGGACCGGCGGTATCGGCGCTCCTGAGCGGGTTTGTGGCTGCAGTGCCTGTAAGTCCGGCAGAGGTGAAAACCTACGTGCAGCAGGGGAAGCTGCGTACGCTGGCAATTAATGATACCGTTCCTTCGGAAGCGCTTCCAGGAGTTCCGACCCTGAAGGAGGCCACCGGGCTGGATGCCACCTTCGCAGGAACCTGGAGGGGACTTGCGGTGCCGAAAGGCACACCCGACGAGGTCACAGATATATTGACGCAGGCTTTTATGAACGCAGCCGAAGATCCGGAATTCAAGGAACAGATGGAAGAGAACGGATTGGGATTGCTGGTGAAAGACGGTGAAGGTTTCGGCCGCCAACTGAAAGAAAATCATGATAGGTTAGCACAGCTGATACGGGAGCTTGGATTGAGCCGAAAATGAGAGCGCTTTAATTTATGCAATGGCTAAAAGAAAGGTAGGGTATGGATGAAAATTAAACAAAGCATTGAGAAAATCCCTGGGGGAATGATGCTGGTTCCCCTGTTCATTGGCGCCCTTGTGCATACATTTTGGGCTGGTGCGGGTGAGTATTTTGGATCATTTACCAATGGACTGATGACAGGCACGGTGCCGATTCTGGCCGTATGGTTTTTCTGCATGGGGGCGTCCATTGATGTGCGCGCAACAGGCACGGTACTCAGAAAATCGGGTACACTCGTATTGACCAAAATCGCTGTCGCCTGGGTTGTGGCGATGATTGCCTCCAGTTTCCTGCCGGAGGGAGGCATCCAGACCGGATTTTTCGCAGGACTATCTATTTTGGCGCTGGTTTCGGCCATGGATATGACCAACGGGGGACTGTATGCTTCCATTATGCAGCAGTACGGCTCCAAGGAGGAAGCGGGCGCATTTGTGCTGATGTCGCTGGAATCCGGCCCGCTTGTTACGATGATCATATTGGGCAGCACAGGACTTGCGGTGTTTGAGCCACAAACCTTTGTTGGCGCTGTTCTGCCGTTCCTGATTGGTTTCCTGCTGGGCAATCTTGATCATGATTTTCGTGAATTTTTCGGTAAGGCAACGCATACGCTGATTCCATTCTTCGGCTTTGCACTTGGCTGCACCATCGATCTGGGCGTGATCCTCCAGACAGGCGTACTCGGAATTTTGCTGGGGATTGCGGTCATTATCATTACAGGCATCCCGCTCATGCTGGCTGACAAATTTATCGGCGGCGGCAACGGAACTGCCGGCCTTGCGGCTTCCAGCACAGCAGGCGCAGCCGTGGCGAATCCCGTCATTGTGGCTAATATGAAGCCTGAATTTCTGCCTGCGGCCCAATCTGCTACCGCGCTCGTTGCGGCCTGCGTGATCGTCACTTCCATTCTGGTGCCGATTCTGACCGCTTATTGGGCCAAATCCCAAAATAAAAACGGGAAGCCCAACATTACCGGATCCGGCGATCTGCCTCTGCAGTGAAGCACCTTGCTCTCCTTTTTTCAATAAATAGACATAAACAAAAACAAAACAACATAAACAAAAATAATTTCATTGACTCTAACTACATCCGGCAGTACGCTAAAGGTGCAAATCATAATGAACAGGAGCAATCCAAAATACACTTTGATCAAGGAGTGGAGTTCATGAGCACCTTAGGCATGCCAAAAGGCGAAACCGCCGTTCCCGATCTTGACATCCCGTTTGTCCGCGAAATGGCCGAGCTGACCCGGGATATGTGGAGATTCGGCTGGGATGAACGGAACGGCGGCAATGTCAGCTGGATTCTCGATGAAGATACGGTTGCAAAATATATGGATATTCATCAAGTGCAGCGCACCATCAAGCTTGCGTTCCCGGTGCATGAACTGGCAGGCACCTATTTCATCGTGACAGGCTCGGGCAAATACTTCAAAAATGTGATCAGGGACCCGGAGGCCAATCTGGGCGTACTGCGGGTCGCGGCGGATGGGGAACATATCGAGCTTGTGTGGGGACTTCGGGGCGGAGCCGTGCCGACAAGCGAGCTTGCCTCCCATTTTATGAGTCATATCGAACGACTGCAGGTGGACCCGCAGCACCGCGCAGTTATTCATAATCATGCGACCCATGTGGTTGCCATGAGTTTTGTGCATGAATTACATGAGAAAAAATTCACAAAAACGCTGTGGGAAATGTGCACGGAATGCATTGTCGTTTTTCCCGAGGGCCTGGGCATTATTCCCTGGATGGTACCAGGTTCCGGCAGCATTGGCCGCGCGACAGCTGACAAAATGAAGCAGCACCGGGCGGTGCTGTGGCCGCATCACGGGATATTCGGAACAGGGAGTACCCTGGATGAAGCGTTTGGATTGATTGAAACGATCGAGAAAGCTGCGCAAATCTACATGCTGATAGCTGGCAAAGACATCAGGCAGAGAATAACGGACGAAGAGCTGGCTGTTCTGGCCAAGACCTTCGAGGTAACTCCGTGTGCGGGGATTTTAAGTGTTTGATATAGTGGCTGCAGTTTTGGGACTCTTTAGCCTACGGGCTGTAGAGTCTTTTTTTAAGTTTATGAATAATTTTTTCAACCAGATCTTCCGATATATATGTTATGCGTACATAAAAGACTAGTATTGGACTCAAATCAAAGGAGACATCATATGAAACCACAAAGCAAGGTCAAAAGGCGTTTCGCTTTATCAAGTCTTTCACTTAGAGTCAAGCTGCCGCTGTACATCAGCGTTCTGTTGGTCATTGCACTGACGGCGTCAGGTGTGGTGATGTATCTGTTCGGAGCCAAGATGCTGCTGGATAAGAGCATGGACGAGGTCAAGGCCAACGCTGACCGGATCGGTGAAAATATTTATTCCATCGTGAAGCTGGAGCAGCAGTCCACGTTCATAGCTTCAAATAATACAGTGCTTAAAGAGCTGCTGATCGACCGCAGTGAGGGCGTACCAGATGAACAGTTTTTCTCTCAGAACAATGAGCTTATTACTGAAGCCAACAGCCTGCTGCTTGCGAATCTTGAGAGAAGCCTGGGCATTCAGGTGATGGCGCTTATCGACACGAAAGGTACGGTGGTCGCTGCCAGCAGTCCTGATGCGGTGAAGGGAGACCGCTCCGATCGTGAGTACTTTAAGGAGGCACTTAAAGGAGAGCCTGTCATCAGCGATGCGCTCATATCCAAAACGACCGGGAAATTGGGGGTTACGTTCGCACAGCCTATTAAAGGGGACGACGGCAGTGTCTTGGGTGTATTGATCAGTTCGATTGATACGTCGATGTTTGTGGACATGCTGCAGGGCATTCAGATCAACAACGAAGGCCGCATTTTTGTCACCAGCCGCGGCACCACGGTTATATATGATTCCAAGGATGAATCCCTTGCCGGAAAGGCGCTGGAAGCCCCGGAATATGCCAATGCGCTGAGCTTACAGCCTTCCCGGGATCTTCAGACAGGCGAGATCACCAATCGTGAAAAATACATTCGTTATTCCAAAGTTCCCGGTTCCGATTGGACGGTTTTTGTCGAAGACAGCTTCAGTGATATTATCCGGCCGCTTGTGAAGCTGCTGCAGGATATGGTTATCGTAATACTAGCTGCTGTTGCGGCTGCTGTCATTGCGGGGATTTTTCTTTCCCGTGCCATTACGCTCCCAATTGTTCGTATTAAAGAGTTATTCCAAAAGCAGGCGGAAGGAGACCTGACCATTCGGGCGGAAGGCAGCTTCAAAAGTGAATTCCGTGATCTGGCGGACAGCTTTAACGTCATGGCGGAAAATAACAGGCAGCTGATCGAGCATATGAACCGTTCGATTGAAGTGTTAAACAGCAATACAAAACGTCTGGAAGAAACCTCCAGACAAACGGCGGTATCTATAAAAGAAACATCGATTGCTACGTCGGAAATATCCACGGCCATGGAATCCCAGTCGCAAAATACAGAGCATATGGTGGGTCAATTTATGGAGCTTGGCAACAAAATGGTTTCTATCAGCCATAGCTCGGAAGCTATCAAGGAAAGAACGGCTTCCATCATGAATGTGTTCCATGCCAATCACGAAATTATTGAATCTCTGATTGAAGTTAACCATAGAAATGAACGGGAAGTAAGTAACATTTCCGCCATTACTTCCATGCTTGCCGAAAGCTCCGCCCAAATTGGCAGGATTACGGGGGCCATCAATGAAATCGCAGCCCAGACCAATCTGCTTGCCTTGAATGCCTCGATTGAAGCTGCACGGGCCGGAGAACATGGACGCGGGTTTGCGGTAGTGGCCGACGAGATCCGCAAGCTTGCGGAACAATCCTCACGTCAGGCAGGGGAGATCGAGGGTATTATCCGGCAAGCCCTTGTTCAGGTGGAGAAAAGCAATGAGAGTGTGGGCGAAATTCAGAATATTGCCGGTTTACAGGATGAATTTGTTGAAAAAACCAGGGATTCATTTCAGCATATTATAGAGGATGTGACAGATATTGCGGGCCGGATTCAAACGATGGCACAGGAAATTACAACCATGAATTACAGCAAGGACGAACTGCTGGAATCCGCCCATAGCCTGTCGGCTGCCGGACAGGAAGTATCCGCATCGGCTGAAGAAGTGACGGCAACTGCTCAGGAGCAGTCCTCCATGGTGGATCAGCTGGCGGTGATGGTGGAAAGCATAGAACAGCTGACAAGCGCATTGGCCGCATCCGCTTCCCGTTTCAAGGTGGAGTGACTTCGCTAAATAAGAGCATTCTGCAGACTCTCTGACCTTTGCAGTGTACGGAGTAGAGAATTTGCATGATGATGAATAGTTGATTCTATGAAAAAGCCTGAAACTCACTAAAAATATGAGTTTCAGGCTTTTGATTCAGGTCCATGGGATTAATTTATTCCTGACAATTGAAGAAAATGCAGACCAAAACAGTGACATAGGACCTAGTGAGGGATATAATTAGATCCAAGTGTAAAATGTCGAAATCAGGCGGATAAAGGCGGTTATTTCCTTGGATCTGGAGAAATTGAAGAAGCTGCTGGTGGATTACAGCCGTGATCCGGGGCGCATCATTTGGGGAGAGGTGTTTCATCTGTTTCACCTTGCCAAGAAGTTCACGCAGCCTCTATATGATCTGGACCCTGCGGGAGATATTATCTACGATCCTGCCAGGAGATTGTTTATCGTCAGGGCTTTGGAGGTACATATACATCTCAAGGATTATGAATTGGTCGATGCCGTGCTGTATCAGGGCAGGTTCCGGCCTAAAAAATAAGTATTTACATTCGCTGATGAGCTGACTACAATCTTCTAAAACAAATGCGAGCCCAATGGAGGACAAAATGAAGCATCTCATTTCATCGGAACAATTTACTGCCGGCCTTCTTCATGAACTGTTCGTACTGGCTGACCAAATGAAAAGCCATCCAAGGGATTTTGATGATATACTCAAGCACAAAGTGGTTGCTACCCTGTTTTATGAACCGAGCACACGGACACGCCTCTCTTTCGAATCTGCGGTACAGCGGCTCGGAGCCAAATTGATCAGCACGGAGAATGCGAGGGAAATGTCTTCGGCGATTAAAGGCGAGAACATTTTGGATTCCATACGGGTTGTGCAGGGGTACTGTGATGCGATCATCCTTCGCCACTATGAAAATGACGCTGCCCGCAAAGCCACAGAAGTGGCAAGCGTGCCGATCATCAATGCGGGCGGGGGCACTGGAGAGCATCCCACACAGGCGCTGCTTGATTTATATACGATTTATAGTTTTAAACAAAAAATCTCCGGAAGCAAAGTCGCAGTTCTCGGTGATTTGAAAAATGGACGAACCATCCATTCCTTAATAAAAAGCTTATCCCTGTATGATGATATCGAAATTTATGGCTTCAGCAGAATAGGCTTGGAAATGCCTGCAGAATATATCAGTTACTTGAACTCCAGACAAGTTTCCTACCACGCTGTCTCTTCTTTTGAAGAGATCCCAGGCACGGTGGATGTGTTGTACCATACGAGAACGCAAACGGAGCGAATAAGTGATGAAAAAGTATCTTCTGGAGAGATTATCATTGACCGGGAGGTCATGAAACGATTCTCCGATGCTACCCTGTTGATGCATCCCCTGCCGAGAAATCAGGAGATTGCGCAGGAGGTGGACTTTGATCCCCGGGCCATTTATTTCAAGCAAAGCGAAAACGGCCTGTTTATCCGAATGGCCCTTCTCACTTCACTTCTCGGTGCTACAGTTGGCAGATGAAGTCAAGAAAATGCGTGAGGAAGAGTGGAGTGGAATGAAATGGACGGTTACTGAAGTAACGCAAAGGAGAACAGACGATCATGGTTTATACTTGCAGAATTGAACTGGATGAGATTACTCCGAAGATTTGGCGGGAATTTCAATTTCATCCTGACGTAACGTTTCATCAGCTTCACAAGATCATCCAAACGGTCATGGGATGGGAAGATTATCATTTGTACCAGTTTCATGTCAATGGACAAATTATCGAACTGCCCACTCCGACTTTTGAAGATATAGAAGGGCGCGAGGAACTGAACGCACGGAGAGAAGTGGTTCAGAAGCATGTGGACGAGGAAAATTCCGTGTTTACATATGTCTACGATTTTGGTGATGATTGGCGGCATACGATTACGTTGATCAAAAGCGATTTATCGACATCCGATCCAACACCTTTGTGTCTGGATGGAGCCCGCAGTTGTCCCCAGGAAGATGTGGGAGGAGTTTGGGGACATCAGCATATGTTAGAAGTCTTGCTTACTCCCAACCATCCGGAGCAGGGTCAGTTTATTGGCTGGATTAGAGAGGGATATGATCCTGAATCTTTTTCATGTGAGGAAGTGAACCTTGAGCTTCAAAGGCAAAAGGACAAGCTTATTCCCAAATCACTTGTTAAGCTCTCAGAGAGCAAGAAACCTGTGAAGCTTACGAAATCCGTTCTGAATAAACATCTGAAACAATTAAGTAATGACCAACTGATCGATTTGGTGAAAGCTTGTTATGGCGCCAGCAAAGATATGGAGAGGTTTCTTGCAGTAAGAATACTAGGCGATGAAGCGGTAGAATCTCTGTTTTATGAGTATCAAAAAAAGGTTGAAAATGAATTTTTTCCCGAACGTGGTTATGGGAAGTTAAGACTTAAAGAGGCGAAGCAAGCGATATCGGAATTCGAAAGATTGACCGGAAGTGTAAAATACAGTCTGGAACTGAAGCTGATCTATGTCGAAAATGGAATTGACTTCACACTAACCTATGGGGATATCGATGAACGCTTCTACTATAGCATGGCATCCATGTATGCCGGTATCATTGGTATTTTGAATGAGGATGAAACAGCCGATCTGTTCGATGAATACGAGGAGCGCATTGAAGCGATTATTTTGAAAACGGATGGGATCGGCTGGGGTTTTCATGATAATTTGGCTGATCTGCACACTCAATTACGATGGATTTAGGTGGGGAATAAAAACGGCTATGTCTGATAGTCGTTTTTTGTATTTAGAACAGGAGTTGATTGAGGTGGAACAAAAGCTTCATCCGAATGTTATTCATTATTGGAATATTATGTATTTCTTACATACGATTAAATGGTTACTTATCTGCAGCATCCCTTTGATTATCCGGGCAGTTTGGTTGCCGGCCTGGGGATGGTTAACGATGATTTCCTGCCTGGCGGTACTATTTTTCTTTATCAGGGGGTTCACCTTTGTTTGTTACGGGGTCCATAAAAAATACTCCCGCAGAAGCTATCTCCTCGGTGACGATGAAATCATGATTCGATGGGGGAATGCATGGTCCGATAACTCTTCCATTATTCCAATTAGCCGGGTACAGCATGTGGATCAGGAACAAGATATGCTTGCTAAAAAACTGGGTTTATCTGAGCTAACCATCACAACGGCAGGAGATCATCATTTTATTATGGGACTGGCAGAGGAGGACGCTGTTCGGCTGCGTAGACAAATCATCGAATTGTCCAAATTAGACGAAAAGGATGCTTATTATGATTAAACGGCATCATCCCGTTACAGTTGTCTATAAAATATACAGTCAAATCCGTTATTTGATTATTCCTTTTGCCGCGTTTCTATTAAATGAGATTCGGGCAGGGACAGGGCAACAACCTTATTGGGTATATATCGCAGCAACAGTGTACGGCGTTGCAACTGGGTTTTGGTCGATCCTTTCCTGGTATAAAGAAACCTATCAATTGGATCATAAGGTACTACATATTACAAAAGGTGTCTTTACTGTAACGCAAAGAACGATACCACTTATGAAAATTAATAATATACAAATCGAGCAAAGCTGGATTTATCGGCTGCTCGGGATCGCCAATGTTGAACTGCAAACGAGTGATTCCAATGCTCATGCTGATGCTCACCTGGTTACATCTAGAAAAATGGCGGATCTACTCAAGGGGTCAATTGGACTGGTCGAAAACCGAAGTGTGGCTCCTGCACCAAGAGAACATCATGTTACCAAAAAAGAAATTTTGATGCTGTCCATGAGTTCGAATACATTCTGGCTGGGACTTCCCGTCACGCTCGCCGTCACTCAACATTTGTGGAGTTGGTTATATCCTACACCGGAAGAAGAACAGGTCAGCTTGATCGAATTGTTTGAGCAGGAAACTTGGAGTGGGGTAACCTTGGATGAAAGTATCAAAGTGGTGCTGTATCTGTTGATTTTCTTGGGGATATGCGTAGTGGTTACTTGGTTATTCTCCATAGGGATGGCACAATTTCGGTACAGAGGCTGGCATATTTCAAGAAACGGAGACGTGATATCCATTCATCATGGGTGGATGGGGCGAAAATCGGTGCAAATCCAAGCGAAACGAATCCAATCCCTTCGAATCAAAGAACTGATGTTTGGGCGTTTGTACGGATATGCATCTGTTTGTATGGATTGCGTCGGATACCGTGGGGAACGGAGAGTGAAATTGCTTATCCCTTCTATTAGAAAATCGGAATTAGCAGACGTGTTGAATTGGCTCTTACCCGAGTTTCAGCTTAGAACTCCAAAGCGGATTTTACACCAGAACACAAAATTTGTTGCAGCGATTCCAATCTTATCGTTGCTTTTACTCAGTATACTTGTTGGTTGTTATTTTACCTTATGGTTTTTGACAACCGTTCCCGTATTGTATTTAGTCTATAGATATAAAAAGTACATCTATGACCAGACCAAATGGGATATCTGCGCGAATTTGTTTGTTTTATGCAAATCCGGCATCAATCAGACAACGGTGTATCTTTTGCGTGAATCCACAGAGTCCATAAATATAAGACAATCATGGTGGCAGCGATTACTTCACCTATATCAGTTGGAAATGGACATCTATTCTCCGGCGAACGCACGGGAATATCGCATGTTGGGGATTACCAGGCAAGACTGTGATGAGATTCTAGGATGGTATAAGAATATTAAACGAGGTTGATCTGCTTTGCGGCAAAATAGCGGCAATGATATAAAAAGACTCGATGGAAAAGACGGTCATCCTTTCTACTAAGATCGAAGGCAATACGCTCGACGAGGCGACGAAAAGAAAAGTCTTATACCATAACAGCAGCGACAATGAAGAACAAGAAGTGTATAACTTAATGAAGGCTTTGGAATATCTGGATGAAGCGGACATCAGACAGCTGCCGGTTACAGAGGAGTTTATTAAGAAGCTTCATGCCATTATTAAGATATCACACGGCCGCAGACCGCGTATTAGTGAATATCGAGAGGAACAGAATCAGGTAGGCAGCCGCAATGCTTCCGGGTTTTATCTGCCACCGGAATGGAACGATGTCCCTTTATTAATGGAGGATCTGGTAGCATGGATTAATTCCCCTGAAACATATTCGATTCCGGTCCCGATCAAAGCGGGGATATTTATGTGGCAGTTTTTGACGATCCATCCCTATATGGATGGGAACGGTCGTACCGCCCGGATGATCACGACTTATCTTCTCCGCCGCGGTGGATATGGTTTGAAAGGACTATTTGTACTTGAGAACTTCTATGACCGCAATTTGTCAGAATACTATCGGAGACTGCAGTTAGGCCTTCATCACAATTATTACTTTGGGCGAAATGAGGCTGATCTGACCCCATGGCTCGAATTTTTTATCGATGGTTTGGCAGAGGTGTTTCAGGAGGCAGCTGCCATCGTTACAGAGAAATCCGTACAAATGACAAAAATCGAACCGGAACTGATTCGAAGGTTAGATCCTCAGCAAAGAATGGTTTTTGCTCAATTAACTTTTAAACAAGACACCATGACGACAAGCGAAATGAGGGAGCTTCTGCGTTTGTCGGATCGATCGATAAGGGAAAAGGTAAACCATTGGAGGGAAGCAGGATTTATTGAGCCTCGTGATCATGATGCAAAAAGAGTTCGTTCGATTAAATTGACAGAAGCTTATGAGCAGTTGGCGCAAGAAATTCGCAGTGCACCGGAAAAGTTCCCCCATTTCCTGAAATGAACAGAATAGCAGGTTTTTTTCTAATACGTACAGGCACGGATGGGCAGCTGCCTACATACAATGAACAGACCGCAAAAATGATACGAAAGGCCGGTATCAGGCAAAAATTCAGGAGGTGTCATCCGTGCCCGGACTGTTTACCGCAATTGCCCTGTTTATCAAGGAACTGACGCTGCTTGTTTCGTATGTCAAAAACAATGCGTTTCCCCAGCCGCTTAGCGAGCAGGAAGAAGCCAGGCATCTAAAGCTTATGGCCGAAGGCAGCGCACACTCCCGTAATATGCTGATTGAGCATAATCTGCGCTTAGTGGCACATATCGTCAAAAAGTTCGATAATACCGGCGAAGACCTGGAGGATCTGATCTCCATCGGCACCATTGGTCTCATCAAGGCCATCGAAAGCTTCCAAACCGGCAAAGGCACCAAATTGGCAACATTCGCAGCCCGGTGTATCGAAAATGAGATCCTCATGCATTTGCGTTCCCTCAAGAAAACCCGCAAGGATGTCTCCTTGCATGATCCGATAGGAACTGACAAAGAAGGCAATGAGATAACACTGATAGATATCCTCGGCTCCGAGGATGATGATGTGATCAACACCGTACAGCTCAAGATCGAGAAAAGTAAAATTTACCGTAACCTCGACATTCTCGATGACCGTGAGAAAGAAGTGGTGGTCGGGCGTTTCGGACTGGAGACAGGCGGCGAGGAACGGACACAGCGCGAAATCGCCAAGGAACTGGGCATCAGCCGCAGCTATGTGTCGCGGATCGAGAAGCGGGCGCTCATGAAGCTGTATCATGAGTTTTATAAGCAGAAGGGGTAAAAGAAAATATTATCTACATAACAGGCGAACCGGATAACGGTCGTCTGTTTTTTTCTTTTTTTCTATGAAGCAATGGCCCGGATCATAATTACATCGTTTCGTGTCCATAACATCAAAAACGGGTTTACCAGTAGAAGCGGGGACCTGAGGATCAGGTATGCATCTGAACTTTTGGACTAACGAATTATTCTGAAGCCGTGTTCTCGCAGCAGCCAAGCAGACGATTCATCCGAAAAGTCGCAGCGAACCTACATTTATTGTAATTAATTTATATGATATTACTTATTTGGATGAAGCTAAAGTGTTCCGATGAAAAAATCAAGCTAAATTTGTAACCTTTAGAGATGTAATTTTTACCACTTTCGGCATTTCAAAAAATGTTTAAATAGGTCATAGGGCCCGCCGTCCCGGTCGGGGAAAAGAAATTGCTCCGAATCATTAAAAAATGTAATGATATCAACTGGTTACAAAAATTTAATTTTTATTTAACCTTTTTGAAATCACGGTTTTTAATGCTTTTGGAAAACAAATCATGCCTCCTCCTCTGATTCCTTGTGCTCAAGTTTGCCTGTGTCAAACAGGACCCGGGGCTGATGATCGTTTCTGGACGGTCCGTTTACAATGGGACGAGCCCGGTGGGAAACAGGCCGGGTGAAAAAATCTGGGACATCAGGAGGAACACAAAAGCATGAATTGGAAAAGCAAGATCATTTCGTTAAGCGTAACTGCAACAATGCTGACAGCAAGTCTCACGGCAGGGGCATTCACGGCATCCGTATCGGCTGCCGCGTTTGAAAATTCAAAAGCGGAGGTCATCTGGGGCGTCAATCTGCGCACATCGCCTTCGACTTCTGCAAGCACTATTCGTCAGCTGCCAAAAGGCGAGACGGTAACGATTCTTGAAGAATCCGGATCAGAATGGTACAAGGTGCAGGATGCCGACAACCGGACAGGATATATATCATCTTCATCAAAATATACTCAAGCCATCAGCGGTAGCGTCAGTTCTGGCGGCAATACAGGCGCTTCGGACTCGAATTATACTTCCACCGCCAAAGGCAGCCAAGCTGTAGAAAAGGTAATCGCTGCAGGTATGAAATATTGGGGTACGCCTTATGAATACGGAGCAAACCGTAACAGCACAGCAACCTTTGACTGCTCCAGCTTTATACGCCGGGCCTTCCTGGACGCGCTCGGCACCAAACTGCCATCCGATTCCCGCCAGCAAGGGGATTATGTTAAAGCCAAAGGTGCGGTGAAGACCGATTGGAGACAGCTGAAGCGGGGGGATCTGATGTATTTTATGTCCTATAAAGGAACAAAAGCCTCTTCTTATGCTGGAATTAACAAGTCCAAACAACGGATTACACACACCGGCATTTATTTGGGGGACGGCAAAGTGCTGCATACGTATTCCAATGAGGGCGGGGGCGTAACCATCAATGACATTGCCGGCAAGCATTGGGAATATCGTTTCCTGTTTGGAGGAAGCGCACTGTAACAAATGATAGAGGTAAACAAGAGAGCGCCGAGATCGGCGCTCTCTTTGATCATGATTGACTCCATACGCTATCAGCGGGGCAGTCCCTTTAGCCGGAAGGTTAAGCTGGCGAAATCCCCCTTCAGATCAGAGACGACAAGTCCGATGCTCATTAACCGGTCCCCGCCGAAGGCTTCGCCGCCGAATGCGATGCGGAAGGGGGAACCGTCATCTCCCGCCTCGGTGTTGCCCGTCACCCCGGTTTCGATCTTATATTTTAACTGGGGATTAAGTCCTTTGAGTGTTAATCGCCGTATCGGCCCGTTCGGCTCGGCCAGCACGCGGAAGTAAGCGACAAATGCTTCCGACCGGTCCTCGCTGACGAACATCCAGGCTGTATCGCCCCGGCCTTCAAACGGGCTGAGAAGCCGGTACATTTCCCCTTGCTGCACAAGGGAACGAATTTCCTTGTACTGGGCAATTTGTCTGGCGGCGAGTTCTTTTTCTTCCTTCGTAAATGCAGTAAGGTCAAGCTCGTAGCCAAAGTTGCCGCTCATCGCCACGTCGCCGCGAATAACAAGCGAGGTCATTCGTCCCACCTGGTGGTTCGGGACGTTCGAGACGTGAGCTCCCATCGTGCTGGCCGGATAGATGATGCTCGTTCCGTACTGGATCGCTAACCTTTCGATGGCATCGGTATCGTCGCTGGTCCAGGTTTGCGGCATGTAATATAGCATTCCTGGATCAAACCGTCCACCGCCTCCGGAGCAGCTTTCGAACAGAATGTCCGGGAAGCGGGAGGTCAACCGGTCCATCAGATCGTACAGCCCGAGCATGTAACGGTGTGCGGTTTCCTTTTGCCGTGCGGCCGGAGCTGCTGCCGAGGCGATCTCCGTCATATTCCGGTTCATGTCCCACTTCACGTAAGTAATCGGAGCGGAAGAGAATACGGAGCTTAGCGTATCGTATAAATAATCGCATACTTCCTGGCGGGAGAGATCAAGCACCAGTTGGGACCGTGCCTCTGTCCGCCGCCGGCCTTCAGCATGCAGACACCAGTCGGGATGCTTACGGTATAGCTCGCTGTTTGGAGATACCATTTCCGGCTCTACCCAAAGACCAAATTGCATGCCTTGTTCGTTCACCCGTTTGGCCAGGTCGGCCAGACCGCCAGGCAGCTTGCGGCGGTCCTCAAACCAATCTCCAAGCGAGCTATCGTCTTTATCGCGCTTTCCGAACCAACCGTCGTCAAGCACAAAGAGCTCGATACCGAGGGGGCCTCCTTCCTTGGCAATCGCTTCGATTTTATCTGCGTCAAAATTGAAATACGTAGCTTCCCAATTGTTCACCAGGATTGGACGCACTTTATCACGATAGACGCCCCGGCATAGGCGGGTACGGTAGAGCCGGTGATAGGTGCGTGACATGCCGCCAATGCCTTCTCCGGAGTAGACCATGACAGCTTCAGGGGTTTGAAAGGACTGTCCCGGTTCAAGCTGCCAGGAGAAGTCAAAGGCATTGATGCCGATGCTTACACGGGTCTGACCATACTGCTCCACTTCCGCCTGCGCGATAAAGCTGCCGCTGTATACGAGACTGAAACCGTACACATCCCCATGGTCCTCCGTTGCATCGGGACGAAGCAGGGCCAGAAACGGATTCATCTGGTGGCCGCTGGAGCCCCGCCGGCTCTCCAGTCGAATGGCGCCAGGGCCAAGCTCACGGCGCTGGATATGCCGTTCACGCACCCAGGATCCGGACAGATAGAGGGCCTCGTAATTGGAATCGGCAAAATCGACAGAGGCGCTCATGGCCTGCTCAAGCGTTATGGCAGCGTTTCCTTTATTCTCGATCAGAGTAGAGCGGGCAATAACGCTATGATTGGCAAAAACGGTATAGAGCAGAGTAACTTGAAGGTCCGAGTATTTGTCCGCAAGGGTCAGAAAAAGGGTCGCCGCTTCATCATCTGTTTCGGTATAGACGGCAGGAAGTCCTGCGAGCTTGGGTTTGCCTGCTACAATGCGGTATCCGGTGTATTTCAGCTCTGTAATCCGGGTGCCGTCCGCCAGTGTCAGCTGGTAAGCGGGCTGCCGGAAATCGCTTGTTCCATATTGGGGGTACTCCTGTGGGAGCGTGTCCAGGGAAATCGAAAGGTCGGAAGGAACGGGATTGGGAGAGAAGGAGCAGCGCTCCCTGAGCTCCAGTATACTGGCCAGACTGCTGTCATGATGAAGCCGAGCTCCCCAATAGACATGGGCGGGATACCCTTCGACGAGTTGGATAATGTAGCTGGAATCCTTGGACTGCAGGTGAAATAAACCAAGCGTTTCGTCTACGTGAATGTTCATGAAAATTCACTCCTTTAGGGATTCATAAAATAGATTTGCTGTAGATGTCTGTTTAGCTGTTGCTGCACGAGCTCTCCCGTATGACCAGTCTGGTCCCGATGACGCTGTGGGCAGGGGCTTCACGGCCCTCAAACCGCTCGGTCAGCAGTTGGACGGCAGCTTTGCCCATCTGTTCGGGATAGGCGCGCACCGTGGTCAGCGGAGGCTGTACGAAGGCGGCCATCTCAATGTCGTCGAAGCCCACGATAGCCATGTCCTCCGGCACCTTAACTCCATGTTCATTCAGTGCGCGCAGGGCACCGATGGCGAGCGGGTCGCTGGCTGCGAAACATGCTGTCGGCCGTTCCTCTCCGGCAAGAAGCTCGTTCATCATCCGGTATCCGTCAGCCGTACTCCAGGCCCCCGTGCGGACGAATTGAGGATTATATAGTCCCCGTTTCCGCATGAATCGTTCAAAATAATGCGCCCGCCGCTCTCCTTCGCCCTCACCACCGATAAATCCGATCCGGCGGTGGCCCAGGTCAAGCAAATGTCCGAGCGCCTGCTCTACAGCCTGCCGGAAATGGAGCCGTACCGAATCATACTCTAATAGTTCCCGGTATTGGTCCACCAGAACAATGGTATTTTTGTCGGGATGCAGCTTGACGGCCTCTTCGGGATCAACGCTGCCCACCACAATCAATCCATCCGTCTTTTGCAGGGCAACGAGGGAGGAGCGGCCCCGCAGGGTCTGTCCCAACGTCAGGCCGAGCTCTTCACAGCGCAGCTCGATTCCCCGGCGGATCGAGGCATAGTACGGATCGTCCCGTTCCTCTTCAATTGAGCACCATAAGAGCAGGGAGACCGTTTTTCCAGCCCGTTCCGTGTTTTGCTTTAGCTGCCTCAGTCTGGACGGTTTATATCCGAGATGTTCGGCGGCTGCAAAAATGCGGCTTTTCGTGTCCGGGCTAACGGCCAGGGACAGATCGTTGTTAAGCACTCGTGAAACCGTTGCCGCAGACACTCCCGCTTCACGGGCAATGTCTTTAATGGTTGCCAAGAAACTCACGCCTTTTTAGTTAATATTTTTACTAAAACTGAACTAAATTCATCCTAGCATACCCTTTTGACAGTTTCAAGATAGGTATGATTATTGTCTGAGAATGTACATCGATAGACGTTTTTGGTATACTTTTCTCATCATTTGTGACTGGGGGTTTTACCGTGGCAATGCTAAATTGCTCATTCACTAGGGAGTCCTCATGCGAAGCCTGATTTAGGGCGATACTTTGCATGGGGCGTGACAGGATGGAAGATTGATTTTATCGCCCACGCTTAATCGTTTCTTATAGCAGGCTTTGCACCTTATGATCTTTTAATGAAAAATAAGGGGCTGAAGAGCTATGAGTAAACTATTTATTAAAAATCATCAATATAACGTGATTAAGAAACAAGCGGAATTCATTCAGAACGCTTTGCGAAACGTAGCGGATCGGAGTGTCTTGGAGACTGTAAGGTATAGCGCCTTAACGAATATTGTTGAAGCATTTCCTGACCTGACAGAGGAGCAGCAGCAGATGCTGGAACAAATATCGGCCTTTGAGACGGCATACGATTTCCAAGGATATCTTGGCGAATTGGAATCCTACCTGGAATCATATCCGCCGATTACGCCGAAACAGATTGAGAAGCTTTTCCCGAAAAACAAGAAACTGAAAATGCCTGATCTGCAATCCATTGACTTGCGATTTGTGACGTACCTCAGCTGGGTGGATATTGCTGCGAACAGATTATTCATCGTGTATCCGTTCGAAGGACAGTTTAGCGGGATCGAGGGGAAAATTACGCCGACCAACAAGAAAGGGTATTGCCTGTTCTGCAATCGGCATCATGAGCTTGCATTCTTCCTGGTCAAGACCAAGCCTTCTGTTCCTTCACCGGATAATTATGCTGCCATTGGCCAATACGTATGCTTGGATAATCAGGTATGCAATCAGAGTATTACCGATACAGGATCACTGGAGAAGTTCATTCTCTCTGTTCGAAAATAAAGGCTTTAATTTACAAAAACGGCTGCCTTTTAAAGGCAGTCTGTTTTATTTCCGGCTAATCGTTCTTTCCCTTACATCTTATTACAAAAAAATATTCACCCCACATATTATTGGAATGTATAATAATAATTACGGCTAAAAATGAGAATAGCTGATATTACAAAGAAATTCGGGTTGAATGCTCGAAGTGATGAGAAGAGGAGGACACATGAAAACAACAAAGGTCTCAGTATTTATATTATCGCTGCTGCTCCTCCTGGTGACCGGCTTGTCCGGTTGGGCGGGAAGTGCTGCGGCAGAGTCGAACTCCGGCAAAACGTATGTTATCGGTACCGACATTACGTTTGCACCGTTTGAGTTTCAGGATGTAAACGGCAATTTCGTCGGCATTGACATGGATCTGCTGCAGGCTATCGCCAAGGATCAAAATTTCAAGTATGAAATTAAACCATTAGGATTTAACGCAGCTGTGCAGGCGCTTGAATCCCATCAGGTGGATGGTGTCATCGCGGGCATGAGTATCACCGACGAGAGAAAGCAAAAATTCGATTTTTCAGAACCCTACTTTCAATCCGGCGTGGTCATGGGCATTAGCCAAAATAATGACACCATTCAAAGCTACGAAGATTTGAGGGGGAAGAAGGTAGCCGTTAAAACAGGTACAGAGGGTTACAGCTTCGCTGAATCGATTTCCTCCAAGTACGGGTTTACGATCGTGCCGTTCGACGATTCTTCCCAGATGTATGATGATGTGAAAACCGGCAATTCAGCCGCCTGCTTTGAAGATTATCCCGTATTAGCTTATGGTGTGACTCAAAACAATGGTCTGAAAATCGTCACTGAGAAAGAAGAGGGAGGTTCGTATGGTTTTGCGGTAAGCAAGGGCCAGAACCAGGAGCTTCTGCAAAAGTTTAACGCCGGCCTGGCCAACCTCCATACGAACGGTGAGTATGATCGCATTCTGGCAAAGTATCTTGGTGAAAATGCATCCCCGGTGAATCAAAGCCGCTGGGAGCTTATTAAGCAATCTTTGCCACCGCTTTTGAGTGGTCTTGGAAAAACGGTGCTGTACACGATAATTTCCTTGATTTTTGCCTTCATTCTGGGACTGGTTTTCGGATTTATGAAAGTAGGGCAAAACCGCTTTCTGCGCGGCGTGGCGACTGTCTTTGTTGACCTGTTCCGCGGAATTCCGCTCATTGTTCTGGCTTTCTTCATCTACTTTGGCATTCCGCAGGCGTTCGGGTTTACAATGCCGCTGTTTCTGGCAGCGATCTTGACACTCAGTTTAAATGCGGGGGCTTATATCACGGAAATTATTCGTGGCGGGATTCAATCGATCGACAGTGGTCAATTGGAAGCTGCCCGTTCGCTCGGCCTGCCTTACCGTACAGCGATGATGAAAATTGTCATCCCGCAGGCCATACGCGTGATGATCCCGGCGTTTATCAATCAGTTTGTCATTACACTCAAGGACACGTCCATTTTGTCGGCCATCGGTCTTGTCGAGCTGACACAATCGGGTAAAATCATTATCGCCAGAACGTTCGCATCCTTTGAGATCTGGCTCACCGTTGCCATCATGTACCTGATTGTCATCACGGTTTTAACGAAAATTTCTGACAGACTGGAGGCGAAAATTCGTCGTGGGTAAAATACGGGTTGAAGGTCTAAAGAAAAGCTTTGGCTCGAATCATGTGCTGAAGGGAATCGATATGCAGGTCAAAGAAGGAGAAGTGGTCTGCCTCATCGGCCCTTCCGGTTCGGGGAAAAGTACGTTTTTGCGCTGTATTAACCAGCTGGAGGAGATCACGGGGGGCCAGGTTGTCGTTGATGATCAGGACCTGAATGATCCGAAAACGAACATTAATAAAGCACGTGAAAATATCGGCATGGTGTTCCAGCATTTTAACCTGTTTCCACATTTCAATGTGCTGAAAAACATCATGTTTGCTCCTATGGAGCTCGGCAAAATGAAAGAGGAAGAGGCGCGCAGCACAGCACTTCGTCTGCTGAAGCGAGTAGGCCTCACGGACAAGGCGGATGCTTTCCCAAGCCAGCTGTCAGGCGGACAGAAGCAGCGGGTCGCGATCGCCCGTGCTCTTGCCATGAATCCCGATGTCATGCTGTTCGACGAACCAACTTCGGCGCTTGACCCCGAAATGGTCGGTGAAGTGCTTGGCGTCATGAAGGATCTGGCGCGTGAAGGCATGACGATGGTGATCGTTACCCATGAAATGGGCTTTGCCCGTGAGGTGGCGGACCGGGTCGTCTTTATGGATGGCGGCTTTATCGTTGAGCAAGGCCCGCCGGAAGAAATATTCGGGAATCCGAAAAATGAGCGCACTATCAGCTTTTTAGAAAAAGTGCTGTAAAGCGGTCTAAGCAGTGAGAAAACATCTGCGAAACTAAGATAATTGATAAAAACCGATCACTGTCTGATTTCAGTCAGTGATCGGTTTATAAGGTGAATGTAATGGAAGTATTCTCATTCATTTTTTAATTGGGTGTTAATTTGTTTAGCTTTTTCAATATTAGTTGCAGGCGAGCTTATAATCAGTTTATTATTTTGGTACTCTTGTTTAGTTAAACTATAAAAAAGTTTTTTTTCACTAACTTCTATTGTATATTGGCGTGTGTTGTAATTGAAAAAAATTTCCCCTAAATATGTCCTTTTGTTCTCTTCATAAGCAATCAAGCCCGATCCAGAAGTAAATAATACATCGGAGTATTCTATATTATTGATAGAAATAGAGCCTTTAAAATTCTTATTTTTTTTGTCGTAAAAACCTTTTAATGTTACTTTAACGCCTTCACTTATATTTAAATCAGAATCATAAAGATATGCATCCGTGTCGATTTGTATTTGTTCTTTTGTGCTGCAACCTGCCATAAACAGTAAAATTAAAATCAACAATAATGGATATTTCTTCATAATAAGTACCTCCAAAAACAATTTAAATTGTTAAGTAAGCTAAGGACAGAGTTTGTAAGACTCTGCCCTTAATTATTAGTATTTAAATTTACTTGAAGGATCAATACCAACAACTGAACCAGAAGTATAATAATAGTACAATGGAGAAAGCGCGCTTTTTGCAAGTGAGACTAACCTAGCTTCATCATAAAAATAAGTACCGGCTTGCCCAGCTATTTGTCCCAAGTCCAAATTTGACGGTGTATAGCGGACACTTCCTTTATAATATACAGTATTTAGTTGAGCTGATGTATTCTTTTTCTCAGATGTGGCCATTGGTGCCCATATATATTGAGTTCCATTCCATTGATAGATCTCCACCGCTTTTCTGATGATAACGTAATCATGAATTGTTGAAATGATGGTACTGTTATAGCTTGCATATTGTACTGAGGGGATAAATACATCTAAAATGGACATAAAAGTGCTTACATATGGATGCGTATAAGAAAACCCAAGTGTAATACTTTTACTTGTCATATCTGACAACTTTCCACTCTGATTTGCATAGGTTGTTTGTTGGCCATACACATAACTAGTTGTTATTCTACTATCACCTGGTGAAGCTAAAATGCTAACTCCTCCATTGGTTGAACCGTCTGTATTTAAATATTCCACCTCACTATAAACAACATACTCATCTAGCTCTTTATACAACTTTTCTTTCTCTGCTCCCGAATTCGCCTTTTCAAGAGCGTTTTCATATGCGTTCACGTTAAGTTCTTTTCCTTCTTCGATCGCTTTCTCTTTGATGAAATTTTTGGATACTGTTGCCGATTCCGTTAGAGGGTCAATTTTCTGGATGTCCGATTCTGCACTTTTTGCCTGTAAGGCATTAGCGGACAATTGAAAGATTAGTATAACTGTAAGGAAAACTTTGAGGTAAGGAAAAGATTTACTCATGCGATATTCCTCCTTTTTTTTACAAATAAATGTATTTTATAAACCAATGATATTCCTGATCTTGGAATTTGTCAACCATTATTAACCAGAAATTCGAAAGTACAATCCTCTGAAAACGTGAAAAGAGCTCCGAATCTCTGGTAGCAATGTGTTTGCTAAGAACAACATCACCCAAAGATTTGAATTGGTTATCCAGATAGCGATATAGGTAAGGAGACTGAACCATCAGTTATAACTGATGGTTCAGTCTCCTTTAATTTTAGGAAAAAAAGGTCCAAGCCGTTTTAATGCAGAGAAATAATATAAAGAGACTTCAAATTTGAGGTTAATTGAATGCAGCGGAGGTGAGGCTGCTACAATGCCTATTCAGAATAGAATAGTTAACGGGGGATTTGAATCAGGAACGCTGTTTCCTTGGATAACGATGAATGCAGTTGTTACAAGCCAATTCTCACATTCGGGAATGTTTTCGGCCAGATTGCAAGGTGGCCCAGTTATCTCTTATCTAGCACAATTTGTTCCAGCAAATTCAGGAGCAACCGGAGCCACGGGAACTGGATCGACAGGAGCCACCGGAGCAACGGGTGTAACAGGCCCGATCGGGCTATTCTCACAATTTCAGGTTTCAGAAAATGCGCCAAATACAACAGGAAGCTCAGCAATTCCGGTGGGGGCTGCCCCTATCACATTAAAAACTATAACCATAACCGGCGTTCCCGCTGGAGGTAGGATTTGGTTAACTGGAATAGTTGGCTGGGAATCTATAGTAGGTGATACAATTTTCCAATTACAAGTTCTTCGTGGGCAACCGTGATTTTTAGCACTAATCAATCAGTGCTCGTGAATAATAGTTTTCAAACTACGAGTGCCAACCATGTTGATTTAACCCCGGAAACTGGGATTGTTACGTATACTTTAACAGCACTAGCCCTTGACGGTTCAGCTATCGCCACTGGGGCAATAACATTTACCGGAGCCTTGTTATAGAACTTTTATAGTCCTATTGCGACCGAGCTTTATTCCTTCGAAAACAAACCGACAACTGAAATTTAACAGTTGTCGGTTTGTTTTATTATTCGCTGTCTAAGGTCAGACAAAGGCGTGATTAAATCTACTTCTGCACCGCCCGTTCCTTCCCTTTATCCGCTTCTCCGGCATTCCGGTTGGCGGCTTCGCGATCCAGCTTCATTTCCTCGACCGTCTTGACCTTCAGACGGGCCGCGCCTTCGTATGCGCGCACCGGAATCAGCTCGTCTGCAGCTAGCCGTACCTTGGCTGCAGAAATCGCCTCTGTATACTGCGGCAGCCAAGCCTCCTGGGCGACCAGCATCTCATCGACAAGCTGCCAGATTTCCTTCGGATTGCAGACGGCTCCGACCAGCGGGTCCATCATGAACGCCTGGCGCAGCAGCTTGTCGTCGCCATGAATGGCTGCTTCCACCGCCAGCCGCTGCACAGAGATGCTGGCATTGCAGACGGCTGCCGGCCCAAGCGGCAGCTCGCCGACGACCGGCATCGAGATGCCGTTGCCGTCTGCATAACCGGGGGCTTCAATAATTGCGTCATGCGGCAGATTGGTGATGATGCCACGGTTCACGGTGTTGAAATGCCCACGGTAAACACGCCCGGTCTCCAGCCCTTCAATAATGTAGGACCCATGCTCCTGCCCTCGATGCTCTGGCTTATATTTCAGCGCCGGTTCCTTCATCCAGTTCGGGAAATCGGTTTCGAACCAGTTCCGTCCCTCTGTGCATACTCGGAGATAGCCGCCCGTCTCCCCGTTAATCCAGGAGCCCAGATCGATCCATTCCTTGATCTCATCCGCACGCTTGCGGTACCATGGCACATATTCGCTTAAATGCCCGTTCGATTCTGTGCTGTAATAGTCGAAGCGGCGCAGCATATCGATCCGCACCTTCTCGGTGCGCGCATAATCGGGATGCTTCTCGAATGCTTCCAGCAGCCCTGCGGTCAAATCCTTGCCGTTATGGCGAATCTGAATGTACCAGGTCTGGTGGTTGATGCCGGCGCAGACAATATCGACTTCTTCCTTCTTGAGGCCATAGACATTGGCGATCTGTTCATGTCCGTGCTGCACACCGTGACAGAGCCCGATCGTCCGTACTCCGCCGTATTTGTTGCATGCCCAGGTAAGCATCGCCATCGGATTGGCGTAATTGAGCAGCAGCACATCCGGATGAGCCAACTCGCGGATGTCTTTGCAGATGTCCATCATGACGGCGATGCCGCGCTGGCCGTACATGATTCCGCCTGCGCACAGCGTATCTCCTACACATTGGTCAATGCCGTACTTTAAAGGAATATCCACATCGGTGGCAAAAGCCTCCAGTCCTCCGACCCGGATCGTGCACAGCACATATTTGGCATCCTTGAGCGCCTCTCTGCGATCCGTTGTCGACTGGATGCGGATATTCAGGCCGTTTTCCTCAATATCCCGCTGGCACAGCTCTGTCACCATCCGCAAATTATGCTCATTGATGTCCGTGAAGGCGATACGCACATCACGGAATTCCGGAACCGTCAGCAAATCCCGCAGCAGGCCGCGTGTAAATCCGATGCTGCCCGCACCTACAAAAGTCACTTTAAAAGACATGTTTCTTCCCTCCAATAGGTTGGATGTTCGCTCTTATTGTAGCAGCGGCAAGGAGGGAAGCGTTATCAAATTCATGACTTGTTTGCATGCAAAGTGTTAACAATCGTCACCTCGCTGCTCATGGGCGAAGCGGACCGCCTC
Organism: Paenibacillus medicaginis; assembly: GCF_042138635.1. NCBI lineage: Bacteria > Bacillati > Bacillota > Bacilli > Caryophanales > Paenibacillaceae > Paenibacillus > Paenibacillus medicaginis. The sequence goes on from NZ_JBHIRY010000012.1 coordinate 82,063, forward strand.
CGCCGATTGCCGATAATCGGACGGGGTCATGCCGGTTGCGCTTTTGAACAGCTTGTGCAGATAAGGGCGGCTGTGCACTCCCACATAGTCCGCGATCTCTGCGACCGGAATATCGGTCTCGCGCAGCAGCATCTTCGCCTTCTCCATCCGGAAGCCGGTCAGATACGCCATCATCGACTGTCCGATCTTCTGCTTAAAGATCCGCTGTACATAACCGGGATGCAGGTTGACCGCTTCGGCCACCTGTTTGATCTGAATGGGCCGATCATAATTTTGATGCAGAAAATCCAGACACTGCCGTACATATTGATTCTGCATATCGCCGCTCTGACTCTCGAGTTCATGGTACAGCCTCGCAATCCGCAGCAGCAGTGCGGTAAGCTGCACCTGCACCAGCATTTCCGAGCGTTCCTTGCGGTCTAGCTCCAGCACGAGGCTCTTCAACGCATGATATACTTCATGCGGCTCTCTTAACAGCAGATAGGGCTGCGGACAGTCCAGCAAGGACGCTATCTGCACGTCCGCCGCCGCCAGCTCCGCAGCGGAGAGATAAGGTCCTGCAAGCTCTTCAAAACGGAATTCCACGTTCAGCATCCGGCACGATTGCTCCACCAGCAGCCGATGCGGGATATGCGCGTCCAAAATGATGAATTCCCCTTTTTTGAGCACCTCCCTGTGCGTCTCCCCGCCATAGACCAGCTCCACCGCGCAGTTCCCGGCAATGGTATACATAATCTCTGTCGACGGGTGGGTGTGCAGCGCCATCTCGTATTCGTTCCATTCCTTAAAATAATAGGCGGTAATGACCGGACGGCTCCCGTCCGAATCCGCCTTGAGCCTGAATAGCCCCTGCGGCTTCATAAGTTCCTCCTCGGAAACAGAACTGGTTTGGAATTTTTATATGATTATCGTACATTTTCATATAAAATAACAGTGTCTGAGGAGGCACGCTTGTATTCGGATGCCGAAGTGGGCACAAGGATGCGACAGGACAGTGTTATACGCGGCCTTTGCCAGGTCCTATCGCCGATTTGTTTCTTGATTATCCTTTCGGTCTGACTACCAATGCAGCGAGAAACGAGAAAATAATCGCAGATGAGATGCCGGCACTGGTCACCTTGAAGATGCCGCTGACCACACCGATCCAGCCGACGGTTTTCAGCTCTGTGATTGCACCGTGAACGAGTGCGTTGCCAAAGCTGGTAATGGGGACTGAAGCGCCCGCTCCGGCAAACTCAATGAGCGGATCATACACCCCGAGTCCGTCCGCAATTGCTCCCAATACGACCAGGAGAGCCATGGTGTGCGCGGGGTCCAGCTTAAACACATCAAAGCAGATTTGCCCCAGCACGCAGATTGCTCCACCCACCAAAAAAGCCCATACAAATATTATGATGATACACCTCCTGCTTCAATGGAAACGGCATGTGCAATACAGGGGATGGATTCTCCCTGCTGGTAACTAATCGGGGAGAGCAAAGCACCTGTTGCGACCACCAGAATACGCTTCAGTTCCCCTTTGCGCATCCGCTTCAGCAGATGACCATAGGTAACGACCGCTGAACAGCCGCAGCCGCTGGCCCCGGATTGTACCATTTGCTTTTCATAGTCGTAAATCATCATACCGCAGTCTGAATATTCGGTTTGTTCCATAGGTATGTTGTGTTTGCGGAACAGCTCTGAAGCGATCTCATAGCCGACCTTGGCCAAATCCCCCGTTACAATTAGATCGTAATGGCCTGGTTCCACGTCCAGATCACGGAAATGCGCTTCAATCGTATCCACAGCAGCCGGTGCCATCGCGGCTCCCATATTAAACGGGTCTGTAATTCCCATATCAATGACACGTCCGATGGTGGCAGAGGTTACAACAGGTCCTTCACCCTCGGCGGATACCAGCGCCGCCCCCGCACCGGTTACTGTATATTGGGCTGTCGGCGGTTTTTGCGAACCGTATTCAGTTGGATAACGGAACTGCTTTTCTGCGCTGGAATTGTGGCTGCATGTGCCGGCAAGCGCATACTTGGCCGATCCGGAGTTGACAAGCATGGAAGCAAGCGCCAGACTCTCCATCGAGGTGGAGCAAGCACCGAATACGCCGAGAAAGGGAATCGACAATGTGCGTGCCGCAAAGCCGCTGCTGATCAGCTGGGCCATAAGGTCGCCGCCGATATAAAACTGGACCTGTTCCTTTGTAAGTCCACCCGACTCAATGGCCAGCTTGGCTGCCTCTTCAATCAGCGTCCGTTCTGCTTTTTCCCAGCTGTCCTGCCCCAGCGTAGAGTCGCCGTGCACAATGTCAAAGTCTTCAGCAAGCGGGCCTCTGCCTTCGAACGGGCCTACAACGGCCGCCGTTGACCGGATGACCGGCCTGTTTTCAAATATCCAGCTTTGATGCCCTTTTAGCATCCTATGATCCCCCTCCGCCTTTGAACAGTAAGGTCAGAATGCCGACAACAAAGGCAGCTACCGTTCCGTACACGATGACGGGTCCGGCAATCTTGAACATTTTGCCACCGACACCGAGCACATAACCTTCGCTTTGATGTTCGATAGCTGCGGATGCCATGGAGTTCGCAAAACCGGTCACGGGTACGGCTGAACCGGCCCCTGCCCATTGGGCAATTTTGTCGTAAACGCCGAGACTGGTTAGAATGACTGAAATAATGATTAATGTGGCGACTGTTGGATCACCGGCACTCTTTTTATCAAAGCCGCCCCAATGAATGAACATTTCCTGAATGGCCTGGCCGATAATACAAATGGTACCCCCGACAAGAAACGCCCGCAAGCAGTTGAGGAGGACCGGACGCTGCGGTTCCTTTTGCTGGGCCAGCTTCTGGTACTCCTGCTGTGTGGGAGTCATATTTTTCTTTTTGTTGTTTGACAAGGTAAGTTCCTCCGTTTCTGCTATAGTCTGCAATAGATTGAGATTTAGCGGCTGAGCAGCGGTTTCACGTCTTTAATGACGATTTCCAGTTGTTTCGAGCACTGCTCGTACAGCTTCTTGCCGCTCTGGTCTTTGGTGGATAAAGAGAACATTTCCAGATCTGCTTCACATTTTTTGAGCGTAGCGAGCAGCAGGGCTTTCTCCTGGGGCTGCGGGACCTTCAACTGATCATCAAACAAATCGACATAGAGCTGACCGTAAGAATCGACCTGACCGAGGAACACGTTTTCCACGGCAACTCCCTGTTTCTCCAGCTCTGCAGCAAGCCAGCCCCTGTTGAAGCCGATCGTTGCAAGAGGCTCGTCCAACATTTCCCCATCCATGATCACCGTTTGCGGCTCTTGCTCAGGCGCTACCTTGATGCCGAGATTTTTCGGGGTAAGAGGCAAGTTTTCTTTCGTAACCAGCACATTCAATTGCCCGCTTGGTTCCATAATGGCGAACTCCACGTCGGCAGTCCTGAACACATTTTTACTGCGCAGCAGCTCCAACAGTTCGTCGGCTGTCATCCGTTCCTTTTTCAAATTATCTTCGAGTATTTTACCGTCTTTAATGACCACCCTGGCTATACCGTCCATAACGTCTCTGAACTTCTTGCTCTTCATCTGCATAAACTCGATGCCCAGAGACACAAGCACCCATACGGAAAGGGAGGTGACTCCCAAGTACCATGTGCCGTCAACTTCGAGCGGAATATAGGCGGCGAGGCTGCCGACAGTAATCCCGGTTATGTATTCGAACAAGGAGAGCTGGGACACCTGTCTTTTTCCGAGCAGCTTGGTCATAATGAAAAGAACAACTATAGCCAGCAAGGTACGCATAGCTACGACTAACCAATCCTGCATGGTACACCTTCTTTCTTTATGTAATCAGGAAGAATTTTACAGAATTAAGGATTTCCATTCTCATATAATTTAAACATAGGCCGGTCTGCAGGGAATCGGTAAGGATGTGACAGGTATGATTTTTGAAGGGGACGGTTACATTAACTTCGTTGCTTGCTAAGGAAATACTTAGCAAGCACAACCTGAAGAATGAGGGAGGTGAATCCGGTGACCGTAGCTTCTGACGTAAAAACTTGTGTAGCTTCGTTAAAAAGCGCACAGGCAAGCCTGGAACAGTTTGCTCTGTCAACGCAAAATCAGGAGGCGAAGACGCTGTTCACAAATGCTGCTCAGCAAACGCAGCAGATCGTTCAACAGGTGGAACAAAGAGTGCAGCAGTTGGAGAATGAAGAGCCTCAATATAAAGGTTTTTAAAAAAAGGATCAAGCTTACAAACTGATAGAGGTGTCCCGATGGTTTGAGGGACACCTCTTATTGTATTTACCGAATTTTATAATCCTTAGGCAAAGCGTCTTTGATCTGCTGCCATACCTCAGGGTCAACCATTAAATTGGGATCTATGGATTGGGCAGAGAACAAATCCCGGTAATGATTTGCCATCTTCGGTCTTATGACGCCATTCATATCCGGATCAGGAATCATGTATTGCTGGGGGAGTTTATCTACTAACTCTCTCCAGTCACCGAAATCGATGAACGGAACACCTGCAGGCGGGACAGGGTGCATGGCAGGCTGAATTAGCTGTACCGGCGGGACAAACGGCTCCGGCTGGTTCACAGGTCCATAGATCTGTAGCGGTGGGACAAACTCTTCCGGCTGGTACACAGGTTCATAGGTCTGAGACGGTGGGACGAACGCCTCCGGCTGGTATACAGGCTCGTAGGTCTGAATTGGCGGGACAAACACCCCCGGCTGCTGCACAGGCTCGTAGGTCTGAATCGGCGGCGGAGATGTTTCCACCTGCTCCGCAAGCGCCTCGGCCTCCTCTACAGGAACCTCTGCCTGCTCGTCTTTTTTCCACCATTGCAGGCGCTCAAATACCTGCAGGCATTTTTTTTTAAATTGTGCCCATTGGTTGAGAAGGTTCATAGGCCTGAGAGCTCCTTTCGGCAATTACACTGGAATACACGTTCATCACCATGTCTGTCATTTTATCCAAAGACCAGTGAGTCATCGCCCATTGTTTGGCCTGGGAACCCAGCCGCTCGCGAAGGGAATCGTCTCCCAACAGCCGCTCCAGCATCTTGTACAGCTCTAGGGGGTTTTTGGGAGGGACCAATAATCCTGTTACGTTATGCTCCACCATTTCGGGAAGTCCCCCAACATCACTGGCAATGATAGCCTTGCCCGCAAGTTGTGCTTCGATGAGGGACAAAGGCTGATTCTCTATAATGCTCGGAATGACGTAAACATCCGCTTGCTTGAGCAGGCCGGGAATGTCATCCTGTTTGCCCATGAACACAATATCTGTGGTTAGCTTCAAATATTTGGCCTGGAAACGAAGCTCGGTCATCTTATCTCCTTCTCCCACGATCCAGCAAACCCAATCATTGCGTCTTTTCTTTAACCAGTGCAGCGCCTCAATCAGATGCTGGACCCCCTTCAGCTCCACCAGACGCCCGGAATAAATAATTACTTTCTTATCACTTGGACGCTGCACCTCTGATCTGCGCTCCAGCTTCTTAAGAAATGCATGGGTGTCAAAGCCGTAATGCAGTACCTGGAGCTTATCCGCAGGAACATGAAATCCTTCTGTCAAAGTCCGTTTCAACCATTGATTCGCAACAATCGTACGATCTGCCGAGGTAGCTCCGAGATGCTCGAGCTGGTCGTAATATTCACGGGCCACATGAGAGGTAGGAGATTTATGAATGGTTTCAAGCTGCAGTCCGATTTCCTGGGCAACGCATCCATGGAGGGTGGCAACCAGAGCGGCCTTCTGTGGTCTAATCCGGTTGATGCTTGCCGTCGATATCACATCCTGTGTATGAATAATGTCGTATGAGTTCAATCCCAGGTAAGCGACAGACAACTCATACACATAACGGCGAAACTCGGTATATTGAATAAGGTGATTAATGTGAATCTCGGGATAAGCCGAATGATTGAGCATAGACTGAAGCAGGGGAAGCACTTTATCGCTGTAAAGCTTTCTATTCTGGTTTACGATATGCACAAAAGTGCCTTCTTCATCACCATAGCCGAGAAGATCCACCTCATGGCCTAAAACTTCGAGCCGTTCTTTTAACTGCTCCATATAGGACCATACGCCCCCCAGATGAGGAACATGCCAGTACGTCGCTAGCAAGATTTTCATGAATTCATCTCCCTTGCTGATATAAAGCCTCCATCCTCCAGCATCTGCCGAATTTCCTGTTTGGACATCAGATTTGCGGCTGAAACATATTTCTTCACTTGCTCAGACGGACAGGAGGCATAGGCATTTTTTAATTCCGGAAGTTCAAATTCTGGCAGTACGACAAAATAACGGTTGTTATAGATAGCGGCATGACGGCTTTCATATTCGGAGAGGAGGATTTCGGTCAATTTTTCACCCGGTCTCGTTCCGATATGCACGATCTTCGCATCCTTGATGCCGTATGTTTCAATCAATACTTCGGCCAAATCCGTGATCTTGCACGCATTCATCATCAGGACGAAAGTTTCCCCGCCTTTTCCTTCCTTCGCGGCCGTTAATACAAGCTCTGTGGCCGACTGAGTAGTCATAAAGAAACGGACCATTTCCCTGTCCGTAATTCCGATTTGACCGTTTTCCTTTAATTGAGTAATAAAGAGATGCAGTACACTGCCGCTGGAACCGAGAATGTTGCCTCCTCTGACATTTACAAACCGGGTCCCGGTATGGAGGGTGTTTGCGTAAATAATCAGCTTTTCAGCAATGGCTTTGGTCATGCCGTAAAAATTGGCGGGATCGGACGCTTTGTCGGTAGAGATATTAATGACTTTCTTCACACCGTTTGCGGCTGCCGCATTAATCACGTTTTGTGTGCCAATGATGTTTGTTTTCAAGGCTTCGTTCGGCTGCTCTTCACATATATTGACATGCTTAAGCGCAGCCATATGAAACACGTAATCCACATCCTGGCATGCGCTAATCAATGCTTCAGGATCACGGATATCACCGATGCAAAAGCTCAATCTCGGGTCGTTAAATTTCAGGTTCATTTTCACCTGATTCGATTCATTTCGTGAATAAATAATGATTTTTTTCGGATTATGGAGCAGCAGTTGGGTTACGAGTTCCCGCCCCCATGAGCCGGTTCCCCCGGTCACCATGATGACTGAATTATTGAACATTCCTCTTCCCCCTAACGTATAATAACACTGTCTTATTTTGCATCATCTGATTAAAGCTTTGATGCTAAAATCAAATATAGAATATGGATGTCTGTTACAAATTCTCGCTATAATGTATACCGTGGAGCAACTGTGCCCATAAGTGGTTGTTTCCGTACCATTTATCTCTATACGGGAAGCGAACTGCACACACTTTTTCCAAAGGCCACCCTTCATCAACAATTCCCCTATAACCGGTATGATTGACAACAAGCACCCGGAAATCGTTGGTTACCAGTTCAGACAACACGTTCTGAAGCTCTGCCGCATCATTCAACTCTGCTTCCGTCCGGACAAAAAGAATTCGCTTGCTGGTGGCGCACTTATGAAGAAAACGTTGAATACGGCGGTCAAATTTCGCTTTCACTTCCGGATAAGTGCTCAATTCGTTCAGAGTATTTCTGAAAATGTCAAAATCATGACTGGACACAACATGGTAGGCATCTTCGGACACAGCAATGTTGTCGTTGGCATCGCCGGCATACCCGATAACACGCAAATGAGATCCATCCATAAAATCATAAAAGCGGTACTTCAACAGACGATTTACATCGGCTAATATGGGGGATCCCATCCAGTCAAGAACTCCCGCGTACGGTCTAAGGTTGTGCTGTCTCAGTTGAATGGAGGTCAGACAAAGATCACCCAAACTGAAAATAGCATCATAATTGCCTTTGATTTCTCTCAGCATCATTTTAGATATCCCCTTTAGTCAGTGTCCGGTCGTCTGAGCAGGCATACGTGTCCAACAAACCGGCATATCGATTGGTCTGCGGCTGCCATCACAGCGTCGTCCTCACTCTTCCGTTCCACAGGCAGCTGTGCCGCATATCACCCAATCTTTCAGGTCTATGGGGTGATATCAGGCTATTTGGCCAATATGGTAACCTGACCGACCCGGCAATAGAGTTTAAGAGCCAGGAATCTGTATAACCCGGCTCCTTCGTACTGTAGCTTTCGTGTTCACTCTCCTTTTATTTTTTTGTATCCTATGAGAAATCGAGCATACTTGTACTAGTTATCTATCATGGAGCGTTAAGAAAGGGCGGTTGTTTGTAATGCTCTCAATGTCCAGACACGAAGTTTTCGAGAAATAACTGCTTCATTGATTGTGAAATATTTATGATTTAAAATTAGATGTGTAAACTGGAACCAAACATATGCTTGACCAAAGATCAAAAATGAAGGGTAAATGATAATCTTGCATAACTACAGAACATTATTTGAGAACAAAGCTTTCGGGATGGTCCAATATTCCGAACCATTAAAAAATCACACATATACCAAATTAGGCGGAGCAGCCGACGTTTTTGTCAGACCCTATACGGTTGATGAAATCCGATCTCTTGTCGAGATCACAAGTGCGAATGATATTCCGTTAACAATTCTTGGTTATGGATCCAATGTTATCGTACGAGACGGGGGGATTCGCGGGGTAACCCTATCCCTTGCTCATTTTAATGAAATCAAGTTAGCAGGCGATGAAGTCATCACGGCACAAAGCGGAGCATCCTTAATTGAAGTTTCCAACACGGCTTTGCGCTGCGAATTAACGGGGTTGGAGTTTGCCTGCGGCATTCCCGGCAGCATCGGCGGCGCCTTATATATGAATGCCGGCGCATATGGAGGACAGATTGCAGATGTTATAGCGGGCGTCACCGTTCTCACCCCAAACGGCAAGATTTTGGAGCTGGAAAAAGAGCAGCTGTTGCTTGGCTACCGGAGCAGTATCTTTATGAAAGAAAATTATATTATTTTGGAAGCCAGGTTCAGGCTTAGACGAGGGGATGTCCGGGAAATTAAAAGTAAAATGGAGGAATTGACCCTGGCCAGAACCTCCAAACAGCCTTTGGAGTACCCGTCTTGTGGAAGTGTGTTCAAGCGGCCGCCAGGCTATTTTGCCGGAAGGCTGATTCAGGACTGTCAGCTTCAGGGGGTGCGCGTCGGAGGAGCTGAGGTATCCCGCAAGCATGCGGGTTTTATCGTGAACATTGATAACGCAACCTCTACGGATTATCTCTCTTTAATTGAATTGATCCAGCGAACGGTTCAAGAAAAGTTTAATGTCAGATTGGAAACAGAAGTTATCGTTCTGGGAGAATGATGTGTTAGGACGAAAAATTATTAATTTTCATTTCCAGTTAATAACGGTTGTACTTACCTCCTATGGAATTTATAATGCGACGAAAGGAGGGAGTTATGCTTTTCTTTAAAAAATCATTGTTGTTTTTGATCATGGCGTGCTCGCTTGGCTTTTCTTTGGTCCCTGATGTAGCGGAAGCTGCTCCAGTGCTGAAACCCGGCAGTACCAACGAGGATGTCTGGGATCTTCAGTATCGCTTGAAGACGCTCAATTACTTTACGCAGAATTTGGATGGCCGCTACAGCAGCCACACGCAGAATGCTGTCCGCGAATTCCAGCGGGACTATGGCATCATACCTGATGGTATTGCAGGCGAAGAAACCTGGAGGCAGCTGAAAAGAAACAGTCTGAATATGAATGAAATGGACATTATGGCTAAAATTATATACAGTGAAGCACGCGGTGAACCGTATCAAGGACAGGTTGCTGTTGGCGCGGTGGTCATGAACCGTATCCAGTCCCCTTTGTTCCCTGACACTATAAAAGGGGTTGTATTTCAGTCTGGCGCCTTCACGGCGGTGGCTGACGGACAATACTGGCTCGTTCCGAACCGTACCGCTTATTTGGCCGCATTGGACGCGGTACGCGGCTGGGACCCAAGCGGCGGCTCCCTGTATTATTTCAATCCGAATACAGCCACAAGCGAATGGATCTGGACGCGTCCGCAAAACTTGAAAATCGGCAAACATGTATTCGCCGATTAGGATCACAACAAAGCAGGGTGCCTTCAAGCCTTTACGGCCAGAGGCCCCTGCTTTTTCTTTGGATTATTCCGTTTCGCGGGAGCTTATCCGGTAAAAAAATTTCTTATGGTTGAGGTGCAGCATGTTTGTTAAATGGATAGAGTGCTCGGTACTAAAAAGTAAACTGCATCATTTTTCATCTGCACAGGAGAAATGGAGCTCTTTATCCAATGTTCAGGGTTGTGCTGGACAGCTCGGCGGGTGGGAGCACCGCAAAGAGATGAGTATTGCTCATATTTTTGGTTTCTGGACGGATGAATTGAGCTATCAGCAGTTTATGGATGAGTATCATGATGACATTTATGAACGAACCGGACAGAGCGGCACATTCGAAAGGATAAACATTGTTTCTGGTCATATGCCCGATGATGCGCTCTCTTCAATAATAAGTAAATCGGATCGGCTACGTTATATATCGGAAAACTCCGACTCGGCTTCTTTTGTTAAGCTTCAGCTGTTGGTCCAGGACTGTGTTCAATTTGAAAGCAAAATTATGTTGAAAGCGGGTCAGATGAAGAGAATTCACCTGGATATAGCGCTGGAACCATCCTGGACGGCGAAAAACAAAGCAGTATAGGAAATGGACCGCAAATTTGTGGTTCATTTTTTGTATTCATTTTAACAAGCGCACCATTAGCATGACATCGTAATATGTATCCTGATTTACCTTGAGCGCTTTGGATTTACGGCCTTCCTCCACAAATCCAAGGCTTCTATATAACCGGATCGCAGGATAATTTTCAGTTACGACCTCCAGGGCTACTCTTTCGATTAAGGGGCTTCGCTCGGCCCAATCCAGCAGGCTGGAAAGCAGCGCTTTTCCGATCCATTGATTCCTGTATTTCTGTGCAATGTTCATAGCGAGGGTGCCCTGATGTTTATTGCGGATCTTGTGTCCATTATGAAAATCAAGAAAACCGATCACTTCCTCCTGAGCTTCGGCAATCAGGGCAAGTTTGCCCTGATCAAGCAGAATTTGCTCCAAATACTCTTTCTCCTGCTCAATCGTCATGTTGAACTCTTCCGCAGTTGTTAATAGATAGAGGGCTTCCCTGAAAATTTCTTTATTATAATTGAGCACCTTCTCAGCATCCACCGGCAGCGCGCTGTAAAAGTCCAATAAAATTTGTATCTTCACAAGTTCTTCACAGGTTTTGGTTAAAATTTAATCAAACGGAAAAAATCTAAACAAGGAGTGAAGTTGAATGTACATGAATAAGAAAAATTATATCGTCATCTTGCTTGCCGCCGCAATGCTTGGATTAAGCGCATGCGGGAACAGTGCGGCCGACAATGCCTCGGGCAGCAGCACTGCTAACACAAATCAATCTTCACAGCAGGGAGAAACGAATCAATCCGGCATGAAAATGGATCACTCCGAGATGGATCCCTCCGGCAGCGGCGAGGTTCCGGAAGGGCTCAAAGAAGCACAAAACCCGCGCTTTCCAGTGGGAAGCCAGGCTGTGGTTCACGCGGACCATATGCCAGGCATGAACGGTGCGGAAGCCACCATCGTCGGAGCATATGATACAATAGCTTATACTATCTCTTATACGCCAACCACAGGCGGGGAAAGAGTAACGGACCACAAATGGATCATCCATGAAGAGATTGAGAATGCTCAACCCGAAGCTTATAAGCAGGGTGCGGAAGTTACCATTACGACCGATCATATGGAAGGCATGAAGGGCGCAGCCGCTACCATCGAATCCGCCGAGCCAACGACAGTGTACATGGTGGATTATATTTCAACGACCGATGGACAAAAAGTAACCAATCACCAATGGGTGACGGAAAGTGAGCTTTCCGCCAAATAAATGCATGGAACGCGGCAGGATACCCTTGTAAGACTGGCGAATTTTTACGTTCAAGCAATTGCTGGAATACCGTGTTGACCATATCCGCGGCCACCTCTCACAGATTGAACGGGTGAGAAAGGCTTATCGGCAAAGCCGATAGGCCTTTTCTGCGTCTTAATTCATATTCAGTTCATAATTGTCAGTTACCCTCTCTATATAAATCGTTGTAGGGAGGAAATGAGAGTGGAACACGAAGATTGGGCAATTGAAGCACGGGGACTCGTTAAAACATTTGGCGATAAGCGCGCGGTGGATGGTGTAGATTTGAATGTGCGTGCAGGATCGATTTATGGGGTGCTTGGCCCTAACGGAGCAGGCAAGACGACAACCATCCGCATGCTGTCAACGTTATTGCGTCCGGATGGGGGAGAAGCGCGCATATTCGGGCATGATGTAGCAAAAGAACCGCAGACGGTGCGCCAATTGATTGGAGTGACTGGTCAGTACGCGTCAGTTGACGAGTCGCTTAGCGCTACCGAAAATCTGATCATCTTTTCGCGGCTGCTCGGACTGAGTCGTGCCGAGGCCCGGCAAAAGGCAGCAGAGCTGCTGGAGGAATTCGGTTTGACCGAAGCGGCCAAACGGTCCTTGAAGCATTTCTCCGGCGGCATGCGTCGCCGACTTGATTTGGCCGCAAGCCTCATTGCAAGGCCTCCGCTCATTTTTCTGGATGAGCCGACAACAGGGCTGGACCCGCGCACACGGGCACAGATGTGGGACACCATTCGCCGCCTGGTCAAGACAGGGTCTACCGTACTGCTGACAACCCAGTATCTGGATGAGGCGGATCAGCTGGCAGACCGCATCGCGGTTATCGATCATGGCCGGGTGGTAGCCGAAGGCACGGTTGATGAATTAAAATCGGCTGTGGGTGCATCCACTTTGCAGCTTAGAGTGCAAAATCAGCAGGACACGGAAAAGGCTGTACGGATTGTGGAACAGGTGCTTTCGGTTAAGTCCAACGTGTCGGCCGAGGCAGGCAAGATCATTTCTCCAATGGCTAATGTCGACCGGGTGGCGGACCTGCTTATCGAGCTGCGCACGGCAGGGATTGACCTGGCGGAGATGAGTGTGCAGAAGCCTACGCTCGATGAGGTATTTCTGTCCATTACAGGCCTTGACGTTAAGGGCAATGAGCAGCAGGCGTCCCAAGAGCTGCATGAGGCGGAGGGGCTGAGAGCATGAATAATTCATCCATGATGACAGGTTCAGAACGTGCTTTGACAAATGGGAAAAAGTCGGTAAGTCTTGGCCAGACGTTTCGCAACTCCATGACGATGGCTTACCGGGGGATTCTGAAGATTCGGCACACACCTGAGCAATTATTTGACGTCACGCTGCAGCCGATTATTTTCACCCTGATGTTTACCTATATTTTCGGCGGCGCCATCTCGGGAGATGTGCTGAATTATTTGCCGGTCATTATTCCAGGCATTCTCGTACAGACTGTGATCTCGACTTCCGTCGTAACGGGCGTTCAACTGCGCGAGGACATGGATAAGGGCGTGTTTGACCGTTTCAAGTCACTGCCGATTGCGCGCATTGCCCCTTTGGCCGGAGCGTTGCTGGCTGACAGTGTCCGCTATACCATAGCGACTGTACTTACCTTCACAATGGGGTATATTATGGGATATCGGCCAGAGGGAGGACTGGGTAGTATCGTCATTGCGGCGATTCTGGTCGTCGCATGCGCCTGGGCCATCAGCTGGATTTTTGCCTTCTTTGGCGTGATTGCACGCACGGCTTCAAGCGTATCGGGCATATCGATGATTGTTCTTTTCCCGCTCACCTTTGTATCCAACGCATTTGTGCCTGTGAACACGATGCCTGGCTGGCTGCAGTGGTTTGTGAACATCAACCCGATTTCGCATTTAGTCAATGCCGTCCGGCAATTGGCGAATACGGGAACAATTGGCGGGGACCTTGCCATTTCACTGCTTGGTGCCGCCGTCATTGTGGCAGTCTTCGCCCCGCTTACGGTGCGTGCTTATATGCGTAAAGCTTAGGATTTAGAGGGGGATTGGAATGACACGGATATTGGTCGTCGATGATGATCCGCACATTCGTGAATTGGTCGGACATTTTTTGAGCCTGGAAGGCCTCGATGTGTCGGAGGCCGTGGATGGTCTGGATGCACTGCGTATTCTTGACGAAATCAAGGTTGATCTGGTTGTGCTTGATATTATGATGCCGGGCATGGACGGCTGGGAGCTGTGCCGCGAGCTGCGCGAGCAGACAGATCTGCCGCTGTTTATGCTTACGGCCAAGAGCGAGACGTCACAGATCGTGAAAGGATTCGCGCTCGGAACGGATGACTATCTTGTCAAGCCGTTTGATCCCTTGGTGCTCGTCGCCCGCGTGAAGGCTTTATTGAAACGCTATCGTATTATGTCTTCCAAATCAGTGACGATCGCAGACCTTGTGCTGCGCAGCGATACATTCGAGTGCCGGGCTGGCGAGCAGGAGATTACGCTGCCGCGCAAGGAATTCGAGCTGCTTTTCAAGCTGGCCAGCTATCCTGGCAAGACCTTCACCCGCGAGCAGCTGATCGAGCAGATCTGGGGTTATGATTATGAAGGCGACGAAAGAACGGTTGATGTGCACATCAAACGCCTCCGGGAACGGTTCCCGGAGGCGAGCCACTCCTTCCGGATCAGCACCATCCGGGGATTGGGTTACCGGTTGGAGGTGCGTCAATGAAACGGGAACCGGGGCTTCTTGATGTCCTTGGGCGTGCTGTGTTGTTGTTATGCGCGCTATATTTTAGCTGGGGTACCGCATTCTACATTACGAAGGCGATCTATGCGCGAATTGCATGGGCTCCCCATGGACTGATCGATTTTTTTATTAATACAACACTTGGTTTTGTCTTCTTCTTTATCATTGGCGTGGTTGTAGTACGGTTATCCAAGGATAGAAATCAACACGTTTTTATGGAAATGATCGATGCGTTAAAACGCATTTCGCAAGGCGACTTCCACGTGAATCTGGATTGGGGCTTTGGCGACAGGAAGGAGAGACAGGGAAGGCCGCATCCGTATGCTCAACTGGCGAACAGCATTAATGATATGGCGGCAAATCTGAAAGCCATGGAAGAGCTGCGGGAGGAATTCATTTCTAACGTATCTCATGAAATCGGCTCGCCGCTGACCTCGATCATTGGATTTGCCAAGGCGCTCAAGGATGACCATCTGGATCGTGAGCAGCGGGACCGGTATTTGACGATCATCGAGACGGAGTGTACACGACTGTCCAAGCTAAGCGAGAATTTGATGAAGCTGGCGGTTCTGGATTCAGAGCGGTACCCGTTTCACCCATCTCCTTATCGGCTGGATAAGCAATTAATATCGCTTATTCTCGCCTGTGAGCCGCAATGGGAGGCCAAAAACATCGAGATGACCGTGGAGGCGGATGAGGTCGAGGTCAACGCGGACGAGGATCAGATGAGCCAGGTGTGGATGAATCTGCTTCACAATGCCATCAAATTTACGCCGGATAGTGAAAGGATCTCGGTTTCCCTTTCGCATAATGGCGAGGAAGCCGTAGTTCGCATCGCCGATACGGGGCCGGGCATTGATGAGCAGGATCAGCAGCGTATATTCGAACGCTTCTATAAAGCGGACAAATCACGGACACGAACGGCAGGAGGCAGTGGCTTGGGACTTTCCATTGCACATAAAATTATCGAGATGCACCGGGGGACGATCTCTGTGAACAGCAGGCCGGGAGCAGGAGCGGTCTTTACAGTACAGCTGCCGTTGCACTGAACCGAATAGCCGCTATGGATATTATGGAGCATATGAGAAAATGACCGATAGAAGATTCATAGCAAAAGATTGCTCATTTCTCTCAAGCGACTAAACGAAACCGAATGAAAAGGTTATACTAACTGTAGTAAGTGTTCTGAAATGGAAGGTGGGGGCAACGTGCCGGAAACAATAAACCTTATACAAAAACAGAAAGAGCTTGCGGAGCTTATTGACCGGTTCTCACAAGGGGAAGGGGTTCACGCAACAGACATCCCGTCCTTATACTGCATACGCGGTTCGAAGGTCACCGAGCCGATCTACATAGTTCACGAGCCTGCTTTATGCATCATTGCCCAGGGGAAAAAAGAGGTCATGCTGGCAGAGGAGAGATATCAATACGGACCTGCGGATTATCTTGTGGTTTCCGTCGATTTGCCGGTATCGGGGCAGGTTATTGAAGCTTCATCCGATGTGCCGTACTTGTGCTTCAGGCTTGATTTTAAACCTGCTCAAATTGTAGAGCTTCTGGAGGAAGCCGAGCTTCGTGCGGTTCAACCAGGGGATTCCAGGCGCGGGCTGTTTATTAGCGAAACCAGCTCTGCTTTGCTGGATGCGGTTATCAGACTGGTCCGGTTACTGGAAACACCTGAGGATATTAAAGCTTTGGCACCGTTGTACACTCGTGAAATCCTGTACAGGATTTTGAAAGGACAGCAAGGGGACATACTGAAGCAGATTGCGGTGGAGGGCAGCGGCGCTTACCGGATCAAGGAGGTTATTGAGCAAATTAAGGAGAATTACGCCCAGCCGCTGCGGATCGAGGAGCTGTCCGAGCTGGCTAATATGAGCCCTTCCTCTTTGCATAGACATTTTAAAGAAGTCACAGCGATGAGCCCTCTGCAGTACCAGAAAAGAATCAGATTGCAGGAAGCGCGGCGTTTGCTGTTATCCGAAATTGCTGATGCGGCGGAAGCCGCTTTTCAGGTAGGCTATGACAGCCCGTCCCATTTCAGCCGTGAGTATGCCAAGCTGTTCGGCCTGCCGCCGATCGCCGATATGAAGCGTCTGCGCGAGGCTGTCACACGGGGGCAGCTTCAAGGCTCTATCGAGGCATTATAGGTGGTCTATGCACAGAGCAGCGGAGAGGACGAAGCAATTCCGGAAAAGCGATAGCGCTCGCCTTTGGCCCGGAGGGTCAACAGCGATTGCAGGAATGCTTCGTTCTCGGAGCGTCTCACAACAGACGGAAGCAGCACCTCGAGGCAATGGCTCTTATTGCGCGGCCTCTCCCTGAGCTTTTTTCCACTGCTCATGCAAGTGCCGTACCCGTTTCCACAATTCATCCCTTTCTATAGGGCTGTAATTTACCAGCTTCTCATGGAATACCTCTCCCAGTACCTCAAGCCACATCGATTTCGTTAAAATTTCTGTTTTCTCGATATGGTCCCCTTCCCTCTTTTTCCAAATACATCCTCTCAGTTCATTGCTCCCTTCAGCGTGCCTGCTGCGAACGAGAAATAGATTGATCCAGGGGGAGTCCAGAGACAAGCTGTAGATTTCATGCTTCGGTATAAACTCCTCGATCGTTTGCAGACTTTCCCGTTCGTAATCCACACCGACAGATGATCCTAGAGGATCATGTACCATTCTCCACCCTTTTGGGTCAATGGCAGAAGCGGTGACCTGGTATTGAAAAGGGCCCTGTGTATAAGAACCGGTGCGAATAGGAAGCGGTCCATACGGCATATCCCCAAGTCCCACGTCTGCAATCCAAATGTCCTCCTCCTGCTGCTCATTTATGAATGTTACTGTCAGACCAAGATGGAAGCCATTGATTCTCGGCTCCTGGCCATGCGGCTGCACGCCAGCTCTATGCCAGGAAACCCGATAGCCAAGTGTTCGGAGAAGCTCGCCAAAAGCCCCGTTCAGATGAAAGCAGTAGCCGCTTCTATCATTAATCATGAGTTGTACGGAAGAATGAAGATCAATCGGCACGGGTTTGCCAGAAACGATATCGATCGTTTGCCAGGTGATATTTTCTACATGCGCTTGCTGCAATTTACACAGGTAAGAGAGAGTAGGCGGCTCTATTTCAGTGATGCCAAGTCTTTTTAAATAGGCTTGGGTTTCTTCCGGTTTTAACATCTGGTGGTCCCCCTTTTCATCATGCTCTTTGTCCGGATGTTATTCTATCTTGCACGAGATCATATTAAACCGAACTCGTACTAAAAACCATTAATTTTTGTTCCATCTGTACCGGTACAGAAATGGTATTCTTGAACATGTATAAAAGTGGTACAAAGGAAGCAACTTACTTGTTATCTAGATAATGAAGGAAAAGGAGTCGTGATTTTGTGACAGATCAAACTCACAACAATCAGATGCGGGATTCCTGTGAAAATCAAAACAGCCGCCACTCCAAAGTATTAACTTCTTCACTTGAGCAGACTGTTTTGATTTTGCAGCAAAAGATGGGGAAGAGCACAGACTTTATCATTCGGGAATTGAGCACTCCTTTGTCATCTTCCCCTAGTATCGCCGTCAGCTATATCGCTGGACTTGTCGATCAGCAATTATTGGCGAAGCTCATGGAAGCTTTGGCCCTTCAAGTAACCGAAGGTGCGCCTTCGATCCATATAGAAGCGTGGTTAGGCAGCCAACTGCCGGTAGGGAATCTGAAATCCCTGGATACAGAGGAGGATGTGGTCAGCTCTATTCTTGAAGGAGAAGTCATTATTATTGTTAACGGCTCAATCCGGGTCTTCGCTGTGGGCATATCCGGCGGGGCCAAACGGGCCATTGAAGAGCCTTCTTCACAGACGGTTATCCGGGGACCGAAAGAAGGTTTTACGGAGGATATTGCCATCAATATTGCACTGCTGCGCCGGAGAATAAAATCACCCGATTTGTGTATTGAGCCACTCCGGATCGGCAAGTATACACAAACCAAAGTTTACGTATCCTACATTCAGGGAATTGCTGATCCGGAAGTGGTAGCAGAAATCATGAAACGGTTAAATTCTATTGAGATTGACAGTGTTTTGGAAAGCGGTTATATCGAGGAATTTATCCAGGATGGGGGTATAGGCTGTTTTCCGACAATCTACAATACAGAACGGCCGGATTCCGTAGCCGGAGGATTGCTTGAGGGGGTTGTGGCTATATTTGTGGATGGAACTCCCTTTGTACTGCTGGCACCTGCGACATTCTTCAGATTCTTTACTTCAAGTGAAGACTACTACGAGCGATATGATCTATCCTCATTTTTGCGAATCATACGGCTTGCTTCATTTGCAGTCTCATTATTTCTGCCCGCTCTATATATCGCCACCACCACTTTTCAGCAGGAGATGCTGCCTACCACGCTGCTCATTTCATTGGCTGCCCAACGAGAAAACATCCCTCTCCCGGCGTTATTAGAGGCTCTAATTATGGAGTTGACATTCGAGGTCATACGTGAAGCGGGTATTCGCATGCCGCGGGCCATCGGTCCTGCCATTTCTATTGTTGGAGCGCTGGTGCTTGGTCAAGCCGCTGTTCAAGCAGGACTCGTGTCAGCAGCTATGGTTATCGTTGTATCCTTTACAGCCATTTCTAATTTTGTAATACCTTCCATTACGATGGCGGGGGTAGTAAGGCTCCTCCGGTTTGTGCTTATGATTCTGGCGGGAAGTTTTGGAATGTATGGAATTCTGGTCGGCTTTGTGCCTATCTTATTCCGCATTGTCACCGCTCAATCGTTCGGGGTTCCTTATTTTATGACCATTACCCCGATCAATAAAACGAATTTGAAAGACCTGGTTATTCGTGCACCGTGGTGGTTAATGAAAACACGCCCCAAGCTCATTGGGGATAAGAACAGGCACCGGCAACCCGTCAAATCCAAACCCTTTGCACAGCAAGCGATGGAGAATAAGCGTGACCCTTTGGAATAAGGAGTAATACCTATGCGAACAGTCAAACTTGTAACTATGCTTGTAATCATCATGCTTCTGTCCGGCTGCTGGAACCGCGTAGAACTGAATGAGCTGTGGGTTACTGTAGCTACCGGGTTAGACTACCGGGACGGCCAATGGGAGATCACTTATCAATTCATCGTCCCCTCTGCCATGGCAAGTGGTACAGGCGGTGGCATGGGAAATGCAGCTCAGGCGGCTTCACATGTGCATACGGTAAGAGCAAAAACGATACATCAGGGACTAAATATAAGCAACCTGGAGACTTCACGTCGTATTTATGTTGCGCACAACAGGGTCATCTTCATCGGAAAAAAAGCAGCAGAGAAGGGACTGGATCAACTCATAGATTATTATTACCGAAACAGCGAAGCAAGGGAAACTGTTCTGATGCTGTTCACAGAGGGGCGTGCTTCCGAAATATTAAAGAAGCTGGCTCCACCGGAAAAGCTGGCAGGGGCTGCTTATGCCGAGCTTATCAATAATGAGAACAAACGCGTCTCGATCTTCCCCTCCACCTCTGTGTATGATTTTTCGCTAAGCTTGCATTCGGATGGCAAAGGAGTCGGTATGCCCGTAGCTGCCCTAATAGGCGAAAAGAGCGAAAAAAATCAAAAGGAGCTGGAGTCGCTGGATGCAGCGAAGAAAACTTCGACAGCGTTGAAAGTTGCATTGTCCAAATTAGCGGTGTTTCAAGAAGGGCGTTTTGTCGGCTTCCTTAATCGTAAGGAAAGTCAGGGGCTTTCGTGGATTACCGACAAAATACAAAGTACGGAATTATCTTTTCCATGTGAAGATGAACATAAGAAAACACAACTATCTTCGTTGAGGATCAACCGTTCACATACTAAGTTGATCCCAAAATATACCGGATACCATTACACGATGCAGATCAAGGTCAAGGTGGACGGGAGTTTGGTCGAAAGCGGTTGTAAAAAGGACCTGTCTAAACCTGAAGAAATTGAAAAGCTGGAAGAACAAATTGAAAAAGAGATTGAAAAAATCATTGAGGAGGGCTGGAAAGGAACTCAGAGGCTCGGCGTAGATGCCGCAGGCTTTGGTGATATCATACACAGAAAATTCCCGGAGAACTGGAAAAACATGAAGCACAATTGGCCAGCTGAATTCAGAAAAATGGACATTGAGGTGCAAGTTGAAGCATTAATACGTCTTCCGGGATTGCTGCAAAAATAGTTCTTCGGAGGAGTCAAACGGAATGAAAAAAGCGACAACAGGATTGTCTCAGCTTGCGTTTACATTGGCGGCATTTGAGATTGGCAGCACTACACTATTTTTGCTCGGCGCTAAAGCAAAACAGGATGCATGGTTAGCTATGCTTATAGGAGCCGCCGGTGGTTTTCTATTGCTTTTGTTGTACTTGGGGATCGTTCGCCTGGATTCCCAAAATGATTTGTTTGAACTATGTAGAAAATATATGGGGAAATGGCTCGGCAGTGTCGTCGCCCTCGCTTTTGTTTTCTATTTTACATACGAAGCTTCCCGCAATTTGCGTGATATTGGCGATTTGGCGACTTTGACATTGCTGAATCAAACCCCTGAAGCCTGTGTAACTTTGTTAGCCGTGCTGGTCATGGCGGATAGTATTCATCTGGGTCCAAGAGCATGGTTTCTGACGGTTTCGGTCCTGTTTTATATGATCGTACTCGGTTATGTCATACTGCTCTTGATCATTTCATTCACAGGGCTTGTTCACCTGCAATTTATGCTGCCTGTTCTGGAAAATGGTTTGAAGCCGGTGTGGGAGGCCGCAGTTCCGGAAATTATTTCGTTTCCGTTTGGGGAAACCGTGTTATTTCTGGTTTTTTTTAAATGGGTTTCCCAGCCCAGGAAGCTGAATAAAAGCGTCATGTTTACGTATTGGCTGACTGCCATCTTTTTGACTGGGGTCAATCAATTATGCATCCTCGTTTTAGGTCCCGAGCTTGCCTCAAACACGGTCTATCCGTTATTTGAAGTTACTCAGCTGACCAAGGTGGAGAAGATTATTGAGAGAGCTGATCCACTGTTTGCCATGATTTTATTTCTGGGATTAGGGATCAAATCTGCAGCTTTTTATATAGGTGCTGTTATAGGGATGTCCAGAATTACTGTAATCAAGTACAAAGTATGGGTCATCGTTGTTGGTGCAGCCATATATTTGTTGACTTTTCTGTCGCCAGCATTTACGGAGTTTCTTTGGATCGGCCTTCATGTGGCTTTGGAAAAAATTTGGCCGATATTTCAAATCGTGCTGCCGCTGCTGCTTTTCTTTACTCTGTTAATCCGTAAGAACAAGCGTATTAAATCCTCCCATTGATGGGCTGGTTAACATACAAAAGGGGGCTCATGTGCCCCCCTAATATGATGATCATTGACAGAGTTGCAGGTTGAGGATGTCAGTCGGCAGGGAACACATCGATTAGATCAATTTCTCCGTACCCGTTACCTTTTGTAAACCGCACTACGTTTTCCCCTGCTTGCAGGTGAACACGTTTGGTGGAGAGCCCCCAGTTTTCCCATCCTTTATTGGTAATATAGAAGGGAGCGGGATCCGATCCGTTCACACTGATCATCAGGGTGGACCAGGCAAGATCCGTCGTTCCATTTGCCGTGCGGGCGGATAAAATATACTCTCCAGCGGAAGCAATGTCGATGCTGTATTCCACAAAGCTGTCTGCCGTATCGATATGGCCTGCCTTCATACCCCCTGAGCCGTTTGGACTCCCCGATGCGTAAGCTACGCCACCAAACTGTCCTTCTTCTCCTTCGATGCGGATGCGTTCAGGCTCCCCGGAAGGAACAGGGATTTTGCTGTTCGGAGCCAGCGGGCTGCCCAGATTCGGCGTATTGTCGGCATTCCATGTAAATGGCTGTATGCGGATTTCCCGGTTCCAGCCTGACTGATTATTTTTCGCGTTATGATACACGATCCAATCCCCGGTTCCGTCCGGAGAAGTTGTAAAGGAAGCGTGGCCGGGTCCGTAGATTCCGTTCGCTGATTTGAAGATAGGCTCGCTGCGTTTATGCCAGGACGAGCTTTGCAGCAGGTCGGCATTGATATCCGCCGTGATCAGGCCAAGGCAGTAATCATTGGTCCAGCTGCCGCTTGCGGAATAAATCAGGTTGATGATATTGCCGCGAATCACCACCTGCGGCCCTTCATTGACATGCGGATTATGATTGGTTTCCCACGTGTACTCCGGAGTTGAAATTTCTACACGGTCGGAGACGATCGTCCACGGATTGCTCATGCGCGCAATATACAGCTTTTGGCTGACATTTACATTGCCTTCCCAGCCTGACCAAATGAAATAAAGCTGGTTGCCCACCTGCAGGACTGTGCCGTCAATCGCCCATTTATTGGTGTTGTCTGTCACTTGTCCGCGGTCTTGCCAGGTTCCCTGCAGCGGGTTCTGGGAGGTGTTCTCCAGCACATACATGCGATGATTGGCGTTGTCCCCGTCATCCTTGGCGTAGTAGATATACCAGGCACCGTTCAGGTAATGAATTTCCGGAGCCCAAATATTTTGGCCCCCTGTTTCAATGCTTACGGATTCACCCGCATCCAGCCCGGATAATGTCCGTGATTTCCAGATCGTGACGTTGTTGCCGGTCGTTTTGGTAAAGTAGTAGTACCCGTCCGTATGCTTGTAGGCCCATGGGTCAGCCCCGTCCTGAATCACCACGTTGTAAAAATCCTGCTGCACGGATGCCGCACCCGCATGTCCGGCCAGCCCCCAACTTAACAGCAGCATCAGCAGCAATCCTCCAGTCCATTTTGATTTCTGTTTACGCATAACATTCACTCCTTACTTGGAATATGAAGCGTTTACAAATTAAAGCTATCCTAAATGGATTTTTATAAAAAGGTCATATTTTTTGAAGCTGTGGGACATTTTTTTGGATGTGACTGGCATGGCAGCAGCATTCGTTTACAGAAGAAAGAAGAGAGAGTACATTAAAGGTGCGCAGCGAAAAGGATTGCCAGAAAGGATGTAAGCGCATGCAATTTTATCGGGTAGTCGTTGTAAAGATCGCAGTTGTTTTCATCGCATCCATCTGTGCAGGGTTGGCCGCAGGATGCGCGAACACCCCCGTTGAGAAGACCGATGGAGAAGAGAAGTCTGCCAGTTCGGTTACCATCGAGTTCTGGACTCCGTTCAGCGGGGGGGACAGCTCTTATATGAATGAACTCGTCCAGCGCTACAACAAGGAAAATAAAGATGGGATTAAGGTCGTGATGAAAAATAACAAATCAGATGATTATTACATCAAGCTGTCCACGGCCATCGTCACCGAGGAGGGTCCCGACGTCGCAGTGGTGCATGCCTCCAAATTCGCGCAATACGTGCCGGCAGGATTTCTGACACCCATCGACGTAACGGATGCCGGGGCGCATATCCCGTGGGAGCAATATAATCCGGATATCGTGGAGCGGACGGTGATCGGGGAACGCCATTATGCCATACCTCTTGATACCCACTTTACCGTTTTATACTACAACAAAAAATGGCTTGCAGCAGCCGGACTGCTGCAAGATGGAAAAGTGATGATGGAGCCGGGAGAAGACGGGTTCATGCAATTTCTGACTGCTCTGCGGGACCGTATTCCGCCGGATGTTGCCCCGCTCGCCGTACCCGATGTGCGGATTGATTCACTTTGGTTATGGTGGTCGCTGTATTCGCAGATGGACGGCGGCGGCGGTTTATATAGTGCAGACGGGCACAAAGCCCGGGTGAACATGGCAGCTGTGGCCCAATCCTTGAACTTTGTAGCATCTCTGTATGAAAGCCAGCTAATTCCGCCGGATATTTCCGATGCTGGCAGCCGTTTTATCAGCGGCAAAGCGGCCGTATTATGGTCAGGAACATGGTCCATCGGTTCTTTCGAAAAGCTGGATGACCTGGATTTCGGCGTCATGCCCCTGCCGCAAATCTATGACAGGCCCGGTACCTGGGGAGATGCCCATACCCTGGCCTTTCCATCCCATAGCGATACAGATCCGGCCAAGGTAGAGGCTGCCGTCCGTTTTGCGGAATGGCTGGCCGATCAGGGGCAGGTGTGGGCACAGGCGGGCCACATTCCGGCTGAGCGGAACGCGCTGAATTCCGCAGCTTTTAAGGCGCTGCCTTATCGTTCGGATTATGCCGGTGCGGAAGAGGATGTACGGTTTTTCCCAAGCCATTCGAAGCAGGGGGAAATCAACGATGCGCTGGTTTCCGAACTGGAGAAGATTTGGCATGGCAAACAGACTGCCGATGACATGCTGAAACGTCTGGAACCGCTGATCGACAGCATTCTGGGGGAGTGATATGACAATAAGAGCGTGGATGCGGCAACTGATGACCAAAAGACTTGCCGCCAAGCTGATCGCCGTCAACGTCCTCCTGATTACTCTGGCTTTGACGATTACTTCCATCATGGGTTATAAGGATTTTTCCCAATCCATGCAGCGAAATGTCGGCAAATACCAAGCGGACGTTGTACGAGGCCTGACGGCCAACATTGATGTATATATGAACGAACTGAACCTGTTATCCGCGACGCCTTATCAGTCTCCCGAAATTATGGCCTATCTTGAGCAGCGTAGAGAGGGCGGGCAGGTGTTAAGCTATGAGGAGAAGCAGAGGGTCAGCGGATTCATGCGTAAAACGATGGCGAACGGCCGTGTGGATGTGGCAGGTATCACCTTGTACAACTATCGCGGCCCTTCGTACAGGGAAATGGAAGACAGCCCCGGCCGGTTTATTACGGATGTTGATGACAAGGACATGCTTCTTCATGCAGCGCAGAGTGGGAAAGCCTTTTTCAGAGGCCCGCATACCCTTCATTCTTACTCTGGAGCGACCTATGAGGTGTTTTCGGTGGTCCGGAGAATTTCCAGCCTGGAGACTGGAGAAATTCTCGGCTACTTTGTGATCGATGTGCCCCTTGCGTCCCTGACCCAGCGCATCGCGAGCCTGTCACAGCAAGGAAGCAACCTGTTATGGATCGTTGACCAGACCGGGCAGGACGTATATTACAGCGGCTCTTCCGCCTCAGCCAGAAATGAGCGGGAAGCCAGCAGCTACCGTGGAGAGGGCACCGTGACAATAGGAAAAGGTGCGGATGCCGATCTGCTGACCTATTATACGTCGCCGGTGACGGATTGGACCGTGATTCAGGCTGTTCCGCTGTCCGTACTGCTCAAAGATACGATCGTTATGAAAAACAAGACGATAGGGCTTGGCCTGTTCTGTCTCATGCTGGGAGCCGTTGTATCGGTCTGGATATCATTGCGGATCACACGCCCCTTGCGTCTGCTGAGCAGCTCTATGAAGAAGGTGGAGCGCGGAGAGTTTGACGCAGCCATTCCGGTCGTGTCCTGGGATGAGGTCGGCCATCTCAGCCGCACCTTCAATGTGATGGTGTCCAGGCTTGAGACATTAACCTACAGGCTGTATGAAACGGAAATCAGAGAGAAAAATGCCGAAATTGCCGCCCTGCAGAGCCAGATTAACCCGCATTTTCTGTACAATACGCTCGGTTCCATCAGCCTGTACGCGGAGCTGCAGCATAACCGGGAGGTCGTGCAGATGACGAATCATTTGAGCGCATTGCTGCGTTACAGCATGAATGGCGGCAACAGCGAGGTCCTGCTGCGGCAGGAGCTTGAGCATATTCAAGGATATCTGGAAATCCAGCAAATCCGCTTTGAAGACAGACTTACATACCAGCTGAATGTGGAGCCTGAGCTGCTGGATGCGAGGATTGTTCGCCTTACCTTACAGCCGATCGTGGAAAATTCCATTATTCACGGGCTGGAAAAGGGGCGTGGTGATGTGCATATTGAGGTGAACGGCCGCAAGCTCGGCATAGGCATCTGTATTGAAATCACCGACAACGGGCCAGGAATAGCTGGAGAACAGCTTGAGCAGCAGATGAGCAACATGGAGGAAGGCATCATTCCCGGGTCCCCGGGAGGGCACGGTCTCGTGAATGTCCACCGTCGTCTGGTGCTCCGTTATGGAGCCGGATACGGACTTCAGCTGGAAAGTTCACTGGGCGAGGGGATGGTGGTAAAGGTGAACCTCCCGTCAGGAGCGACGGAAAACAAGTTACCGAGAGGGGAATAACATATGCCAACCATGGTGATTGTCGACGACGAATCCATCTTCCGTAAAGGAATTACCCATCTGGTCAAGGGCTTTGACCTGGACTGGGAAGTGGTGGGGGAAGCCCGTGACGGGCTTGAGGCTTTGGAACAGGTGCAGCGGCTGCGGCCCGACCTGGTCATTACCGACATCCGCATGCCGCGGATGGATGGATTGGAGCTGCAGTCCGCGCTCGCTGAGAAAGCCCCGGATACGAAGTGTATTGTGCTCAGCGGTTATAATGATTTCAAATATGTACAGACTTCCATCCGGACAGGAGTACGGGATTATCTGCTGAAGCCGATCAACAAGGATGAGCTGTATCAGACCCTGGAACGGATGCTGGATGAGTGGCAGCAAAGCCGGCAGCTTCCCCTGCCTGCCATTCTGCACGAGCAGGGGAGAGACCATGTCACACACGCCGTTGACAAGGTAGTGGCGTACATCGAAGCCCATTACGCCGAGCCTGTTACGCTCAGCATGATGGCCGACATGGTCTATTTGAATGCCTCATACTTGAGTAGCTTGTTCAAGGCCCGGCTCGGCTGCTCGTTTGTGGAAGTGCTGACCCGCAGGCGCATCCGCGAGGCCTGCCGTAGGCTCGTACATACCAGCGAGAAGATCGTTCTTATTGCCGAAAGGACCGGATTTGCGAATCTCCGCCACTTCAATCGTGTATTCAAGACAGAGACCGGGCGCACGCCCAAGCAGTTCCGTGAAGAGATGCAGAAGCAAAGTATGGTCTAAATATATGTCTACAGGTTCAAAAGAAGCGTCATGGGCGTGTGGGCCTCCTTCCTTTAAGCTATACATGTAAACGCAACCAACAAGGAGGTCTACTGATGAGAAAGACAAAAATCATCAAACTGTCCGCGTTTCTTTTGTCTTGTATGCTGATCTTATCCGCCTGTGCCGCTGAGAGCAGCACTGCGCCCGAAGGCGCCGGTGAAGGAAACAGCGGAGAAAAAACCAAAATCACCTTCTGGACGCCATTCAGCGGCGGTGACGGTGAATTCATGACCGCGATGATCGAGAAGTTCAATGCGGAAAGCACTGATGTTAAGGTTGAACAGCTGAGCAACCGTTCGGAGGACTATTATACGAAGCTGCAGACTGCGCTCGCTTCCGACCAGGGGCCGGATCTGGCTGTCCTGCATTCCTCCAGAATGCCGCAGTACGTGCCTTCCGGTTATATGACCGAACTCGACGGCCTCGCGCCGGAAGCAGGCGTCAATTGGGACGACTTCAATCCGACCATTCTGGAATCCACCATTTATGACGGCAAGCATTATTCCATCCCGCTGGATACACATGCCATTGTCATGTACTACAACAAAAAATATCTTGAGCAAGCTGGTGTCCTGAAGGACGGCAAGCCGGTATATGATCCATCGCCCGAGGGCTTCACCCAATTCCTGACTGCCATTAAAGATGCTGTTCCGGCAGATGTCGCACCTCTGGCCCAGCCGAATGTGCGTATTGACTCCTACTGGATGTTCTGGGGCTTCTACAACCAGCTGACAGGCGGAGGTAAGTTCTATGATGCGAACGGCAAAGCGGAATTGAATAATCCGCAGGCGCTGCAAGCCTTGGAATATGTCAACAGCCTGTATACCTCCAAGCTGATTCCGCCAAACATCAACGATGCGGTGAAAATGTTCCAGGATCAAAAAGCGGCCGTATTGATTACCGGTGTCTGGAGCACAGGCTCTTTCGAGAATATTGAAGGACTTGATTTCGGGGTCGTGCCGATGCCGCAAATTTATGACCAGCCTGCGACATGGGGCGATTCGCACACGCTGGCACTGCCGAAGCACAGCAAGGAAGATCCGGCGAAGCAGAAAGCGGCGCTTGTATTTGCCAACTGGCTCGCCCAGAACGGGGAAATGTGGGCCAAAGCAGGGCATATTCCGAGTGTTACGAAGGTGCTGGATTCCGAAGCATTCAAAGCGATGGACTACCGCAGCGATTACGCGGAATCCGCCGATTTCGTCAAATACTGGCCGCGCCATGAAAAGCAGGGTCAGGTGAATGACAATGTCGTCAAGGAATTTGAAAAAATGATGATGGGTCAGAAGGACCCTGCCACCACCTTGCAAAAAGCGGACGAAGTCATCAACAAAACAACAGGTAACTGACGATGAAGCCGGATCCGGAACCGACAAGGATCCGGCCTGTTTCTTCTCCTCTTGATGCAAATTTACCGGAAAGGAGATTAAGACATCATGCGTGTAAAATCGCTTGAAAGGCAAGGCTGGGCGGCAGGGCTTCTGATGGTGCTCCCTTATACGCTGTTTTTTTTGGTATTTTCACTGTTTCCCATTTTGTTTGGCTTGCGCATCAGCTTCTATGACTGGTCCCTGCTGGGGGATAAAGCCTTTATCGGGCTGGAGAATTACACCAATTTGTTAATAGATGAGGAATTTCGCAGCAATCTCCTGAATACCATCCTGTTTACAATCATCAGTGTGCCGCTGATCAGCGGAGCGGGGCTGCTGGCGGCTGTGCTGGTTCATCAGGTGAGACGGGGGCAATCGTTTCTGCGGATATCGGTATTCATGCCGTATGTGCTGTCCGTATCCGTCATCTCCAGCATCTGGGTCATTTTTTTGCAGCCTTACAGCGGTTTGCTGAATCAGGTGCTTAAAGCGTTGCGTATCATTAGCGCTGATATTTACTGGATTTCAGATCCACAGCTTGCGTGGGTGTCCATTATTTTGGCTACCCTTTGGTGGACCGTCGGTTTTGTGTTTGTCCTCTTTCTCGCCGGGCTGCAGGATATCCCAACCTCCTATTATGAAGCGAGTCAGATCGAAGGAGCCTCCCGCTGGCGGACGTTCCGGTACATTACGTTTCCGTCCCTGTCCAAGGTCATCGTGCTGGTCATTGTGCTGCAGACGATCGCTTCCTTCAAAATTTTCGGCCAATCAAAGCTCATCACGGGCGGCGGACCGGCCGGGGCAACCAAAACGGTGGTGTTCTCCATTTACGAGAACGGTTTTCAGACGTTTGAGATGGGGTATGCCTCAGCCATTGCCTTCGTACTGATGATCGTGATTCTGGTCATTTCACTGCTGCAGACTCTGCTGTTGCGCAGATTGGACCGCTAGGAAGGAGAGAGGAATAATGACGATGGACCGGTTGTATTATGTTTTTATCCGTGTGCTTGCCCTGCTGTTGGCTGTCCTGTTTCTGGTGCCGATCGTGTGGATGCTGCTGCTGTCGTTTACGCCAGAGGGTCAGAATTTTTTCGGAGGCGGTACGCTGCATTTTACATGGGATAACTATAAAAAAGTGCTGAGTCTTGCGCCCATTTTCGGCTGGATGGGCAACAGCATCATTGTTTCTACGGTCACGACGGTGCTGGTGCTGCTGTTTTCATCTATGGCGGCTTATGCCTTTTCACGCATCCGCTTTCCGGGCAGCAAGCTGTTGTTCCTTCTGTTCCTGTCAGGCATGATGATTCCGGCGGAAGCCACACTTATTCCCCTTTATTTGCTCATGCGTGATTTCGGGCTGCTGGGTACGCGTACATCACTGGTGCTGCCAGCCGTTGCGGGACCGATGGGGATTTTTATTCTGAAGCAGTTTTTTGACGGGCTGCCCAAGGATCTGGAGGAGGCTGCACGTATGGACGGTGCCGGGTTCTTCAAAATCTGGTACAGCATCTTTCTGCCTCTATCCAGGCCAGCCCTCGCCGCCCTTGGTATCTTCACGTTTATTGGCGCCTGGAACGATTTTGTGTGGCCGCTCATTTCTATATCGGACAAAGCGTATATGACGATTACGCTCGGACTGCCGATGTTCCAGAGCTCTTACGTGCAGCAGTACGCCCTGCCGATGACAGCGAATGCCCTGGCCGCCATTCCGGTGCTGGTCGTTTTCCTTATTTTTCAAAAGCAGATTATTAAGGGCATTGCTTTTACCGGCGGCAAAGAGATGTAGCGATTAGCCCAGACGATGCAAGTGGTCATCCTAACGGACTGTAATGCCGCTATTTCGGTGAAATCAAGTGTTTCTAGAATGTTAACGGACCCCATAGCCTTTATTTAGTATTTAAACACATTTTTCAGGCTGTTTTCGGGTAAATAAGATCTCCCCAGTCCGTTAGGACATTGAAATCCACCTTTTGGAGCAAATAAGAGCGCTCTGGTCCGTTAGCGAAAACGACGACGATTCCTCGTTCCAAGGGCTAGTCGTCAAGCACCAATTTTCGGGTTGAGCCATCATCACTATAAGATTTCACATGTAAAAATTCACATGGAAAGAGGAGATGCCAATGAATACCCAGCCAAGACCGGAATATCCGCGTCCGCAATTCGCACGAAAAGAGTGGTTAAATCTGAATGGGGAGTGGGAGTTTGCGTTTGATGACCAGCGGCAGGGAGATCGTGAGCGGTGGTATGAGCCGGAAGCAGGTTCAGTTTTCGATAAAAAAATTCAGGTTCCTTTTGCTTTTCAAAGCAAGCTGAGCGGGATCGGAGATCCGGACTTTCACGACCTGGTATGGTACCGCAAGCAGTTGACGCTGCCCGTGGAATGGAAGTCCAAGCGTATCCTGCTGCATTTTGGCGCTGTGGATTATTCCGCTTCGGTATGGGTAAACGGCCGCTGGGCCGTGTCCCATGAGGGAGGGCATACTCCTTTTGAGGCAGACATCACGGATTTACTGATAGACGGAGAGAATACGATTGTAGTACGAGCCGAGGATTTCAGCCGGGATGTGACGCTGCCGCGGGGAAAACAATACTGGAAGCAGGATTCGGCAAGCATTTTCTATACACGCACCACAGGTATCTGGCAGACTGTTTGGCTTGAGCCGGTGGACGAAGCCCGCCTGCACAGAGTGAAATTTACGCCGGATATCGACCGCAACGACATCCAAATCCGTATGTTTTATTCGGCAGCCGCCGTAAAGCGCAAGGTGAGGGTGCGCATGACCATTTCCTTTGCAGGTGAGGCCGTATCCGAGGAGGAATTCACGGTTCGCCATCCGGAAGAGGTGCGCACCATCGGCCTGCATGACTTTAATGATCACGGACTGGGCCGCTGGTGGACCCCGGAGAAGCCGAATTTGTATGACACTACTTTTGAACTGCTGGATGGGCAGGAAGTTACCGATACCGTGATCTCCTATTTCGGCATGCGCAAGGTTACGGTTGAAAATGAGCAGCTTCATCTCAACAACCGGCCATATTTCCTGAGACTGGTGCTGGATCAGGGGTATTTCCCGGATGGAATTTTAACTGCGCCTTCCGATGAAGCGCTCCAACGCGATATTGAGTTGACGCAGGAGATGGGCTTCAACGGCGTGCGCAAGCATCAGAAAACTGAGGACCCGCGCTTCCTGTACTGGTGCGACCGGAAAGGGCTGCTCGTCTGGGGCGAGGCGGCTAACGCCTATAATTATTCGGAAGAGTATGTTCGCAAATTTACGAAGGAGTGGCAGGAAATCATCGAGCGCGACTACAATCATCCTTCCATTATCGTGTGGGTTCCGCTCAACGAAAGCTGGGGTATTCCCAATGCCCAGGTGGATGAACGGCAGCAGCAGCATGGATTGACGATGTATCATTTGACCAAATCACTCGATGCGACCCGGCCTGTCATTTACAACGACGGCTGGGAAATGATGAAGACAGATATTGTGGCGATCCATGATTACGAATGGAGAGAAGAATTGCTGACAGAGCGCTATGCTACGGCAGAGAGCGCGGTAAGCGGTTTGCCAGGCAGAAGACGTATCTTTGTGGGTGGAGCCGGATATGAAGGGCAGCCGATCATGATTACGGAGTTTGGCGGCATTGCCTATAAGAAAAGCGATTGGGACGGCTGGGGGTATTCCGGCGCAAAGAACGACGAGGATTATCTGCAACGGCTGCAGGCTGTAATCCGGCCCATGTACGTATCCCCGGTGATAGAGGGTTTTTGCTACACGCAGCTGACGGATGTGGAGCAGGAAATCAACGGCCTGCTGACCTATGACCGGATACCGAAGGTGCCGCTGGCTGATATTCGTAAAATTGTGTGCAATGAGGAGCAATAGAGATCCTGTCAGGGATATTAAGCGTTGGTTTGGCCATGTAAGCCATCACATTGCTTCCGTTAATTGAAAATCAGCCAGCATTGGCTGTTATGTTGAATAGCCAGGTAAAGAAAATGGTAATTGGGGTGTAAAAGATATTGAGTAAGAACGGTTACAAAAAAATGGCATTGACTTAAGTTTCATTTACGACCAATCGAATAAGATGCCATATCTGGGCAGGCTAACTGAAGATGCGAAGCATCCTGCGAGAACTAAGGAAGGGATCCATGCAGGTGATGATCATTTATGCTTGCATGAATCCACAAAAATAAGACAACTTAGAGTTTCGTTCGGAATAAAGAAGTTTGTCTGAAATCTAATAAGTCCAGTATATACTGGACTTATATTTAACTTATAATTGAATCAATAACTCGCATATAAATCACTATAGATTCCTTATTTACCCAATTAATCACAGCATCTTGAATTCTTGCATTTTCTAATTTATCTTTTAATTTGTTAAGCTCTTCAATTTCGTCGTTTTTTGAAGTGTTATTTATCTGTAATCTATCTATCATATCGGGATATGGAGCCATAAAATATCCAAGCTCACCTAACTTGGTGCTTAATGAAGAATAAACACCACCAGTAAAAAAGACATAATTGTTACCCATTCTTGATACTGTAGATAACAGCACCATTTCATTTTTTAGCTCTTGTAGCGTTAGAGGTGATTGTGACCACTCTGATCGATTTAATATGGACAATATGTCCAATAAGTGTTCGTGGGTCATATTGACATGTAATTCAACGGCTTGCTTTCCTATAGTATATTGTCTAATCAATATACTACCGAATATAACGTTGATTACAACAGAAATAATTAGCACTCTTCTTACCCATGATTTTTGATTATTCATAAATAAATCACTGCCTCTGCATCATCTGCCTGAATTTTTCGTAAGAAAAATAGATTATTACCATAATCGAACTAATTAAGAGTGCTTGTAAATTGTTTAATGGTGTATAGTACGCAAAAATAAAAGGGAATAGAATCGCAATAATTGCTATAAATACTTTGTATCTTCTCAATGTAATTCCTCCTTCAATTAAAAAAGAACAGGTGGAGTTTTACCAGCTAATCTATCTTGCAGCATCAATCCTATCATGGTTGCAAATAAATCTGAATCTTCATCTTTTATTAAAGCAAAACCTCCATAATTGTTCATATAATTTCTTAACTCTCTTGTAATATCCACCATATTTTTTTCGTCGAGTTTTATTAGGCCCAATCCAAGATTAGTATCAATGCTTATAATGAAAAAAGTACTCAACAGATTCTCATAGTTATCTTTTACAAAAAAGTAATTATTCACTTTTGTTTTGTTAATTTCTTTGGAGATTTCGTTATTTATCTTTTCATCAGGTTGAATAATTTCGCTTTGAACCAAGTCACTATAAAAATAGAAATGAGTATAATGATCATTTAATTGCTCTGTCTTTAACAGTTCTATCAATTCTTTTGATGGCGTAAAATAAGTTGTGTAAGGACGGGTTAGTCTATCAAATGACAAAAGAGTAGGGTATGCTTGGGATTGTCAAAGTCACCAAGGAGGAACCCTACTCAATGACAACTATACAACAAAACTCGTTCGCAGAACAGCTCGAAAATACCATGCAAAGTTTTCTAAAAGAAAAAATTGAAACTCTTTTGAAGGAGGAGATTAAAAATTACTTACAGGTAGAGCACGCGGAAGAGGGAAACAGCCGCAACGGATATTACAGCAGGAGCTGGGAAACCCGGCACGGGGTAATCCCGGATCTACAAGTGCCGCGGGATCGTCAAGGCCACTTTCATACGGAATTGTTCGAGCCCTACCAGCGTCGGGAAGCTTGGCTAGAGGACACGGTCATTCACATGTACAAGGGCGGGATGAGCACAAGAGACATCGCCACGTTCATTGAAAAAATGTTCGGTGCCCAGTACTCGCCGACGACCGTAAGCAACATCACGAACACGGTGCTGGAAGACGTTGCGGCCTGGCAGGCACGACCGCTGGCCAAGCGTTATGCGGTCATCTATCTGGACGGGATGTACGTGAAGCTCAAGCGTCAGTCCGTCGCCAGCGAAGTCATCTATATTGCCATGGGGGTCGATGAGGCCGGACACCGTGAGATCCTGAGCTTCAGCATTGGCGGCAAAGAAAGCGCCAACGGGTGGCGGGATGTCCTGCGAGACCTTTACACACGTGGCGTGCACGAGGTGTTGCTGGGCGTGTTCGATGGCTTAGCGGGACTGGAGGAGGCCTTCCGGGAAACGTATCCACAGGCTGGCGTTCAGCGCTGCATCACTCATAAGATGCGCAACACGCTACCGAAAATCCGCGATAAGGACAAAGCGGATTTCGTGACGGACATGAAAACGATTTATAGCGCTTTGGATCGCGATGTCGCCATGGCTAACTCCGACCTTGTACAAGCCAAGTGGGGCAAAATCTATCCGAAGGAATTGGCGTCGTGGGAGAATGAGTTGTCGGTTCTCCTTTGCTTTTACGATTTCCCGCCGATGATCCACTATGCCATTTACACCTCGAACCCCATCGAGCGAACAAACAAGGAAATCCGCAAGCGGCTGCGGCCGATGAACAGTTTGACGAACATGGATGCGGCGGAGAAAATCATGTATTTGGAGGCCCTCTCCTATAACGAACGCTGGAGCAGCCGGGTGCTACGCGGATTCGCGGATGCCAAAACCCAGCAAGCGCTCAAAAACATGTTTGACGAAAAGTATCCCCAGACCTGAGCTGATGCCGTCGCCCTTGATAACTGGAAATGAAAGGTAAAATTTTCAGGGGGGATCCCCCCTGAAGCTTGAAAACCAATGATATCCATTGTCCCAATGGATACCCTACTTCAAAACCCTAAAAATAATTACACAAAACTCTTGACGCTACCATTCTTTTTGAAATTCTGCTAACTTATCTACTTGTATCTCTAAATTATAGAACTTCATTGTTTTAAAAAAATAATATTTCTGATCGATGGAGATATCATCTACATTTAGATTGTCTGGTGTAAGTTCAATAAGCCCTTTTCCTAATATATTTATATTATTTTCATTATCAGATAATTGAATATAGGAATAAACATGTCGCCAATTTATATTTGAAGGGGTTGATTTAACATTACCTATAAGTTCTTTAAATAGTGTTGTTAAGATTTCATCTTTCTTCGTAGAAGAAGCATCAAGTGAATTATATATATATATTCCGAAATAAGTAAATTCGGTTGGTAAAATCTCTTTAACAAGCTCTCTATAGCCACCTGATAAAACTTGGCAATTTCTCATTCTCACTTCTATTATCTCTTGTTTATTGTTAAGCTCATTTTTATCTAACATATTGAAAAGCTCTAATAGGTATAGCAGCTGCATATTACTCATATCACTAATCAGTATTGATTTACTTTCTAGTTTAGTAATAAGTTGAACCTTCATTTTTTCAATTTCACTTGTATTTCTCAATAAATAAACTAACTGGAAAATTTCCCAAAAGTCATTTTTTTCTTTGTTGAGTAGTACTTTTAATCTTCCGCTGATTTCCCTATCAATACCTTCTCTTAAAGGGATTACGTCGTCCTCTGTCAAAATACTCAAAGGATAGAGGACTCTCAGTATTTTAGTGTCATTACTATTTTGAATATCATTTGATATTTTTGATAATGTTTGGTCGAGTTCAATCCTCTGCTGCTCAGAAATTAATGCATTTACACTCGACAAAAAGTAAATATCATTGATAATAATGGCATCTAGGTTTTTATAAGCTTTTAAAGTTTTTATTTTCGAATCTATTTTATTTCTGAGAAAATTGTCCAGATTATCTGGAGAACTATCAAGCAGCACGGACACTTTATATAAATGTGCTAATTCCTGAAGATCACTGTCGGAATAGTTGTAGTTTTTTAAATAATTTTTGTTGGCATCCAAAAATGAGTCTTCACGTATATCTAATATTTCTTTAATCCTCAATAAATAAAAGGTTTCATATATGTTAGGATTAAATTTTATGTTGTCATGAAAATCCCCATAATATCCATTTTCTTTTTGATTTAATGATAATAATAGTTCAGTATTAGAAGTCCAGTTATTATTATCTTTATTGATCTTGTTCTCAGTAAATGTTTGGCTACACCCGACCATTAAGAAGATAAGAAGATAGATTAAAATATGTTTCCACAAACTTCCCTACCCCTCCCTATACTAAATCTTTAAAAATAGGATAAGTATCGTCTTATGACGATACTTATCCTATTTAATATAATCTCAATTAATAACCAGGATCGTAGTATGTAATCTGAGCTGAAGTGCTGTCGGTTGCGGATCCACTAGTTTTAATCAATGCCGAAGAAGACGCGAATACTGCTTTAATTGTACTTCCTGAACTAAATGCATCGAATAGATTTCGTGCAGCAATAGCGTTAGAACCAGAAGCAGTTACTGTACTACTACCAGAAGCAGCACCTGAGAAGCTT
Organism: Paenibacillus medicaginis; assembly: GCF_042138635.1. Lineage (NCBI taxonomy): Bacteria > Bacillati > Bacillota > Bacilli > Caryophanales > Paenibacillaceae > Paenibacillus > Paenibacillus medicaginis. Next base: position 119,353 of record NZ_JBHIRY010000012.1, read on the forward strand.
ATCCCACTCAGACTTCCCGAAATAGCTATACCGTTTGCTGAAAAAGTTAATGTATTCTTTAATGAATAGGCTTTTTCCGGATTTTCACCATACCAATCTGAACGACTTTCGCCACTCCAATCGAATCCTGAATTCACATCATCTAAAGTAACCTCAATACTTGCTACATGATCAGGTTCATGGGAACTTCTATTAGAGTTATAGTCATGGGCTCCTTCAGACGCGAACCAATGGTCCTTGTTTAAGGCTTGCGTAGAAAATCCACCACTATTTTCCTGTGTTTCAGTTTTCGACAACTGTTCTTCTAACAATGCTTTCGACTTCTCCAAATTTTCCAGCTTCTCTGGATCAGTCACCGTTTGAATTTTTTGATTAACATATTGAAGTTGATCTTCTAACTGGTTTTTGTCGATTTCAACGATAAACCCTTTTTCTTTGACACTAGCCTCCTCAGCGTTAACATAGTTAACACTTCCAACAAGTAAAGGTAATACCAAGAAAGATGATGTTAGAGCTTGTTTTAATTTCAAATCATACTCCTCCATTTCCTTTTCTAGATTTTTTTATTACAAAACAAACTATATAACATTATCAAACACAAAACAAGGACTTTATGGAATTTTTTTGAAAAATTTGGAGGATGAATTCGTAATCATAGGTGGAAAAACAGGCCTGTTGATTAACCACTAAATGGTAGAAAAAGAGCCGTCAACCCGGTAAAATGTTTGTACCCCTACAAACGAACCGGAAGGTGACGACTCCATGAAAAAGTCTAACATGCTTCTCCCCATTCTTCAAACGCTTCTTACGTCCGAAGAAGTCGAAACCGTTGTCCAGGCGGTCGGATATGTAGATAAGGCACGAAAATTCACGGTCTATCATTTGCTTCAATATTGGTGTGCCGCAGCCAGTGAAGAATGGTCCGGGTATCGTTTCGGTGCAGATCATGCGGCTCACCGTGGTTTGTCTCCCGTCCACTATTCCTGTTTCTCCGGTAAAGCAACTGATGTACCGTTTGCTGTGTTTAAAGAATTGTTCCAACTGTTTATCCGCAAATGTAACCGGGAAACCCGGCGAAAGCTGGCTTTTCCGAAAGAACTACTGCTCATTGATTCTACTACGATAACGGTAGGGAAAACCCGTTTGCCTTGGGCCCCCCTATCACGGAGAACGGGCTGCGGTCAAACTGTATGTTGCCTTGCAAGCTCAAAATGGACAGCCGCTTGGCGTCACGGAAACGATTGGCACAAGGCACGATGGCCCTGTGTGTGAATCCTTGGAAAACCCCGACTTCATTATGGTCATGGACCGCGCTTATGGCAAACTGGAGCGCTTGGACCGCTACAAACAAGACGGACAATCCTTCGTGATCCGGCTTCGTGACAATGTTCATTTCGAAAAACCGTATGCTCTGCGGCGTCAAACCACGGGGGATTCTCCAGTTATTCGGGACATTACGTGTCAACTGGGAACGCCTCAATGTCGGTCAAAGCAGCGACACCGCGTGATCGTCTTCCGTGACTTTGAAGGTAGAGAAATTCGCGTTGTGACCGATTTGATGGGCGTTACTGCAGAACAAATCGCTCTGATCTATAAGGCCCGCTGGCAAATAGAGGTGTTCTTTCGTTGGACCAAACAACATTTAAACATTCCAACGCTATTTGGCACAACTGAAAACGCCGTCTATGGCCAGCTGTTCTCCGCACTGATCGTCTTTGTGCTGCTCAAATGGCTATTTGATGGGGCAGAACAAGAGTTTCCTCGTCATGCTAATCTCTCTTTTGTCCGATTTGCTCGTTTGCTACTTTTAGGTGAACTGCCGGTTGAATGGGCGATTCGCATAGATCGTCTGCTCAAACTCCATTACGAATCAAGTTAGTTACATATTCTGGTTAATCAACAGGCTTGGTGGAAAAATACAATATAGCTGTCCATGCACCCGCTCTGTCATTTACAACGACGGCTGGGAAATGATGAAGACGGATATTGTGGCGATCCATGATTACGAATGGGAGAGAAGAGGTGCTGACAGCGCTATGCTACGGCAGAGGGCGCGGTAAGCGGCCTGTCAGGCAGAAGGCGCATTTTTGTGGGCGGAGCCGGATATGAGGGGCAGCCGATCATGATTACGGAGTTTGGCGGTATTGCGTATAAGAAAAGCGATTGGGACGGCTGGGGATATTCCGGCGCACAGAATGATGAGGACTATCTGCGACGTCTGCAGGCCGTGATCCGGCCTATGTACGTATCCCCGGTGATAGAGGTTTTTGCTATACGCAGCTGACGGATGTGGAGCAGGAAATCAACGGCCTGCTGACCTATGACCGGATACCGAAGGTGCCGCTGGCTGATATTCGTAAAATCGTTTGTAATGAGGAGCAGAGAGGAGCAAAAGTAGAGCAGCCATGATTGGCTGCTTTTTTGAATACATTTGTAAATTGTTATGGTTGCAAAAATTCTCAATTCATATAGCCAGCCGAGAATCGCCTTAAATCAAATTACAGATAAAATGATTCTACTCTAAAAAACAATTTTTGTAGAATATACCAGTTGTTTGTGTTAAACTGGGTATAAATCCATGACTAAGGAAGATTTTATGCAAAAAAGACATTATTTTTTGATGTATTTAGGTATATTTATATCGATTATCGGCTATGTATTATATATCTATAATCATCCATTTGGGAGAACTTTATTGTGGGTCAGCGTTTTTGTTACTTCAATAGGTTTGCTAATTGTTATTATTCAAAAATATAGATTTAAGAAAGAATAAGGAAATATATTACATTAAAAGTGGTATAATACTTTAAGGACATTCAGATCTTGTATGGTTTTGAATGTCCTCTATTTTTAATTTACGGGGAGCACCCTCTGGAAGCATATTTTCTTGCAGGAGTCCAAAGGCTAATTGATAATCAGAACAGATATTTATGATGCAATACTGCTCCTCGTCCTCTGTGACACCGAAGCTTATGCTTCCGCAGGAAACATGCTTCGGAAGCATCCACATTAGTCCCGGCTGAATTCAAGATTCGATGTCGAGCCCGCTTCCTGACTTCCTTCGTGATCAAAAGATGACTTTTTGAACAACCTCTATTATGCATTCTTTTTATGTGTGAGGAACAGACCTGGGATGAAGATTATGGCCAGGACAATTGCAGAAACTAAAAATCCTGCATGATAACCTTTCAAGTCATTTGCCATCGTTGGCTGCAATCCTTGTGCAACAGCTGCGACAACGGTTGCGATGACAGCTGAACCAAAGCTTGAACCAAGGTTTTCAATCATATTAATCCCGACACCTGCTTCCGGCAGCTGTTTGCTGTCAAGTCCTGTGTAGGCGTCACTCGTGAGCGGAAGCATAATTCCTCCGAAACTGGTACCCCGGATGAACAATACGATGGAAATCCAGATCATACTTGTTTTATCGGTGATAAAGATCAGCGGAATCGATCCGATAAGGCAAAGAACAAGGCTGACCATAACGACGTATTTCGCACCGATCTTATCGATCATTCTTCCGATCAATGGTCTCGTAACGAGCATCCCGATGCCTTGAGGAATTAACGCAAGCGCCGCTTCGATTGCCGTGAAATGACGGAAGTTTTGGAAGAACAACGGCAGGATTAACATCGGTCCCATAACGGCGATATTCGCCAGGAACAAACCGATGCTTGATGCTGTGAAGCTCTTATGTGCAAATAAATTCATGGGCAGCACCGTCTGATTTTTTCTCATTCGGTTATATACGAGGTAAATGACAGCTAAAATAAGGCCAATGCCCGCCCATAGGATGGTTTCTCTATTGTTAAATGATGCATAGTCCGCTGCTTTCGTAATTCCGTAAATCAATGCCGCACTCATGAGGGACAAAGCGATAATCCCAAAAACATCGAGTCTACTATCTTTGTTGAACGGTTCAAATTCTGGAATTTTTTTCATCATCAGTGGTACAGCAATCAAGACGATGAACACATTGATAAAGAAAATCCAATGCCATGATGCGCCTTGAACGATGAAACCACCGATAACGGGTCCCAAGATGGGGCCGAAGATCATAGGTGTGCTGACGATGGCCATAACTTTCCCCAAATTTTCTGGCCCTGCCGTTTTGACCAACAGTGTTGACATAAGCGTGGTAATAATCCCGGCGCTGAATCCTTGAAGCAAACGGAAGAAGATGAAGCTGGTAATGCTCCAGCTAATGCCGGCCAAAACAGAAATGACACCAAAGGTGATGACTGCGCCAATAAAGATTTTCTTTCCGTTAAATTTGTTCATAAGCCAGCCAGACACTGGCACTGCGATCGCAAGGGCTAACACATAACCTGTAATGGACCATTGAATGATACCCAGCGTCGTGCTGAATTCCTCAGTTAGCTGGTTGATGGCGATGTTCACCATAGTTGAGTCAAGCATCGGCGCAATGGCTCCAAGTGCGATAGCCCAGGCAGCCATGAGGATTTCTTTTGGTAATCCTGCTTTCTTTACTTTGTCTATTGTCATGTTATTCTCCTCTCAGAAGTCGTGATTTTGATTCCGTGGAAACATGTTTAATGTATCGCATTTTTGTTTCTGTGTCAACAAAGAAAAAATAAAAAAAAGCAGCTCGTTCTCCGTAGAGTCCGGCTACCTGGGTGTCCATCTTCTTTATTCAACTTAATTAATATCTATACCTTGCTTCTTTATTTCTGCATCCAAATGTCTGCTATACTTCTCTATGAAGCTAAGCATACTGTCAAATTGCTCTTCGGTTACCTGCGCAAATACGGCTTGATCCCGCTCTTGAAACTCTTGGTGCAGATCCTCATGGATTTTATAAATGACTTTCCCTTGCTCCGTTAGTCTAAAATAGATTTCTTTTTTGTTATCAGGCTTCTGGTAGCTTTCGATAAGGCCTTTTTCTATAAGCCTCTTCGTTAATTTGCTCAGGGCGCCTCTAGTCATATAAAGGGACTCTGCAAGTTTTGTCACGTTGGGATCCGTATTTTTTCCAATGGATTCGATGCAATGTACTTCAGAAGGCTTATAACCCTTAAGATTGTCTTCCATCTTATTCTTATTAAGCCAGGCCATCTTGTTAAATAAGTCCCTGAAATCCATCATGACCTGTTCCTGTTTGTTCATGGCCCGTCCTCCCACCCGTTGAAGCATTACAATATTATATTGAATTATTGTTTCTATTTCAACAAATTGCAAAACGTCTCCTTAAAGCGAAAGCCCCAGGGCTTCCTGACAGGAGTCCCAAGGGCTAAATGATATTATACGAGATATTTATTATGCAATGCCGTAACTTCTTCCACTGTAATACCAAGCCCTTCATGAAGATACCGGTCAAAGGATCCGTAAACCTCATCAATGGCTTCCAGCGAGGCCTCAATAAAGGCTGCTTTCATCATCTCGGGAATTTTGCCGTCCAAATCGGGCATGATATCAATATATTGGTCTCTATTTTGTAAAAAGCGCTGCATCAACCCGCCCACAGCCAAGTTGGTGAGTTCATAGTCCTCAATGACAGCCTCACGTGGCACGCCAAGTGTCAAGAGAATGACGGCACACACCACGCCGGTCCGGTCTTTGCCTGCTGCACAATGGAATAATGAGGTATCACGCCCTTCAGCTAACAGCTCGCGCAATATTAAAGCACATTTCTCTGTATTCAGAATCATGGCTTTGTAACCAGCCTTCAAATCCAATCCGGTGATTCGCTGCATTTCTTCCGGATTGGCTTCAGCCATAAACGGAATGTTGGTATTGACCGCTTTGCCGATGGCTGGAGAAGGACGATCCACGACTTCAAAATCGCTGCGCAAATCACAGATCCAATCAATCCCCAGCATCTCTGCCGCATGTAAATCCCGCTCGCTCAGCTCATGAAGGTCGGCCGAGCGGAGCAGCGCTCCCCAGCGGACAGTCCGCCCATCCTGGGTTATGTAACCCCCCATATCGCGGAAGTTGATGACACCATCGGTCTGGATCATTCGGTCCGTTACGGTGGACACTGAGCTATCCGTGAATTTGACATGATAATAATTGCGTCCGTGCGCCACAGGTCTGGTAAAAGACGCACCAAAGGGTTGAATTTGGATATCAAGCAGCGTACTCAGATGCTCATCAAATTCAGGTTGAGCAGAATGATAGATCGCTGCAGCTTCGATATTTGTCTCAGTGTTCCAGTAAAGGGTGATCTGGTCATTCTCGCTGTACTTGGCCTGCACCAAGGGACCTTGCTGTAATACAGGCTGTGAGGGTTTTGTTGACATAGCTAGCACTCCTATTGAGTAAATTTTCAAATCTAAAAAAACTTCAGTAAGCTCGGGTTTCGTTACGTGAAATTATGTTGATTGGCGCATTTCTCGCCGCCGTTAATTCTGCCGTATTTTCAGTTTCATTTTGTACCTGTTAGATACATATTCCACAGCGAACACCATCATGAAGATCACGAGTCCGACAAACAGGGCTTGGGAAAAGTTATAGGTTTTCATCGCATGGGTCAGCTCAAATCCGATTCCGCCTGCTCCTACTGCGCCAAGAATGGTGGATTCCCCCAAATCTCCTTCAAACCGCAGCACACACCAAGCGATAAAGGCGGTTTTGACGGTTGGCAAAACACCCTGCATAATAATTTGCAGCCAGGTTGCACCCGTTGCCCGCATCGCTTCGAGCACACCTTTGTCGATTTCTTCGAGCGATTGGGCGAATACCTTGATAAGCATTCCCGCAGCAGAGACGGTAATCGCCAGCACGCCGGGAAGCGGGCCCAGACCGACAGATACGATAAAAATAAGCGCCCATATGACCGTAGGAATTGCGCGCAGCAGAGAAGCAACGCTCTGAATCATCCAGGCCAATGCCGGGTGGGGCGTCAGATTGCTTGCTGCCAGAAAGGATAGAAAGAAGGCAATGGCAATCCCGAGCACCGTGCCCAGAATGGCGACCTGCAGGGACTCGACGGCTGCCAGCAGCACATGGCGCCATTCAGAGAAATCGGGAGGAAACATAACACCGATAATACCGCCAAGCTTGGCAAAACCCTGCATGATCCGCGAATAGTCAAACTGAAGCTGAATGAGACTGAACACAAACAGCACAGCGGTAAGCGGCAAACCGATCACAAGCAGCCTGCTTCGTCTGGGCTTGGGCGGTTCTGGTTTCTGCGCATGCAGGGTAAAGGATGGAGTGGTGTTGTTGATTTGACTCATACTCATAGAATCCGCTCCCTTACACGATTGGTGATCATTTCAACAAGCAGGACAATGAAGAGCACGAGCAGCACCGCCATGCTGGCCTCCTGGTACTGAAACAGCTTTAAACTGGATTGCAACATAAAACCCAACCCGCCGCCGCCGACCATGCCAACAATGGTTGAGGCACGCACGTTAATTTCAAAGTTATACAGGCTCCAACCGATAAATCCGGGCAGAAACTGAGGCAGGACGGCTTGAGACAGAACCTGAAAATAGCTGCCGCCGGCTGCGCGGACGGCTTCAACCTGCCCCATATCAATCTCCTCCAGCACCTCGGCATAGGAGCGGGTCAGCATGCCGACCGAAATGAGAATAAGGGACATCGTGCCTACAATCGTGCCCAGACCGAAGGCTGCCACCAGCAAAATGGTCCAGATGACGACAGGAATGTTGCGGAAGAGGGAAGTCACGCCTCTCATGAATACTTGAATAAGCGAATGCGGAGTTGTCGTGGCAGCGGCCACAAAGGAAAGCAAGCCTGCCACAACCGATCCGATCACCGTGGCAACTACGCTCATATACAATGTTTGCAGAGCAGGTTCAAGCAGCTTGGGCAATGCTGAAAAGTCGGGCGGCAGAAAGTCTGTAAAGATAAATTGCAGGCTGTCGCCCATGCCTGCAAATAACGCCCCAAGCGAAAATTCCGAGCCGATGCATGACCAGACGATGAGAACACAGAACACGATTAGAAACAGCATCGTCTGCGCGCGTTTTATTTTCCGCGCTGATTGCATTTGTGCTGTGCTCATTAGGCGGTCTCCTTCTCCTGTGAGCTGCTTTGCTTGTAGATCAGCCTGATCATGTCATCGGTAAGCTCTGCGGGAGCTCCGTCAAACACCTTGCTGCCTTTATGAATGCCGATAATGCGGGTGGCATATTTCTTGGCGATGTCGACCTGATGAAGGTTGCACAGGCAGGCGATGCCTTCTTCCTTGCAAATCGTATACAGGTAGTCCATGATCGTCTCCGACGAGGCCGGATCAAGGCTGGCTATGGGCTCGTCCGCAAGGATCAGATCCGGCTGCTGGCAGAGAGCTCTGGCGATGCCTACCCGCTGCTGCTGTCCTCCGCTCAGCTCATCGGCCCGCTTATACATTTGCTCAAATAAGCCTACCCGCTGCAGCATATTTTTCGCCGCTTCCGTGTCCGTCTTGGAGTAGAGGCCAAGCGCTCCTTGGAGTGAGCTCATATAACCAAGACGCCCATGAAGCACATTGGTGAGCACAGATACACGGGTGACCAGATTATAGCCCTGAAAAATCATCCCCATCTGGCGGCGCATTTCGCGGAGCTTGGTGCCCTTAATGCCCATCGTTTCCTCGCCTTTAAAGCGGATATGGCCTTTTGTAGGTTCAACCATCCGGTTCAAGCTGCGCAGGAGTGTGCTTTTGCCGGCTCCGCTGGGCCCGATGACAACGACAAATTCGCCGGAATGAAGCTGCAGATTCAAGTTATCGAGAGCCACGGTTCCGTCGGGATACACTTTGGACAAACCTTCTATTTGCAGCAGTGTCATAGGTACATCCTCCTCTATTTACTTCAGCAGTTCCTCAGGCGACATCTCGAGATCTTTGGCAACCTTGCGAATTGGATCATAATCACTGTCACTGCCTGCTACGAAATGAGAGCCGCCCAGGCTTTTCAGGAAATCGGGATTTTGCGTGTGATAGTTCAGCATAAATTCGCGCAGCTTCGTGACCAGCTCTTCAGGCAGGTCCTGCCGGTACAGCATTGGCGCGCCGCTGACGATAGGGTCTGATTCGGCGATGACGCGGAAATCCTCTTCCTTCACAAGACCGGATTCGGCCATCATCGGCAGCATCAGGCTGGCTGTGCCGATCGCATCCGCATTTTTGTTGGCCAGCGCCAGCAGCGATTTGTCATGTCCGCCGGAGAAAGCAACACTGCCGAAAAAGGAGTCCAGTTCATCATTCGACAATCCTAGCTCTTTCATCAGCGTAGCGCGGGGGTACAGGTTGCCTGTTGTGGAAGCCGGGTCGACGAACAGAAAATTTTTCCCTTTCAAATCCGCCACACTTTGATAGGGGGAATCTGCACGCACAAGGATTACCGTATTCGCCTGCTGATCGCTTTCCGTTCTGGCCAGCAGCTTCGCTCCTGCACGTTCTGTGGCGATGATGTAGCCGAAGGGGCCAATCAATCCGATTTCGATTTTCCCTGTACGAAGCGCTTCAATCACCATGTTATAATCCTCGGCTACAAAAATTTCGGCAGGAATGCCTGTCGCTTCCGCTACATCCTTGGCGAACTGCTCCTGTGAACGGTTCATTTCTCCTTCCTCGCTTGGCATCATCCCGATACGAAGGACTTCGGGCGTACCTCCTGCGCCTGCTCCGGTGCTGGCAGCAGACCCACATCCGGATAGAAAGATAAGCATAAGCACGAGCACGAGCGACAGAAGCAAGGTGTGACGCCCTTTTTTTGTACTGCAGTTCCGCATGCCGCTTCCTCCTCAAATGAAGTTTTTGTTGTTGAATACAAGTAAGATACAAGTTGAATGTAAGATGGATATGTTGCCAAAGTGTTGTTTTTGTTAAATCTGCGGAGTGGTTGCAAGCTTTGTCGAGTGGCTGTTAAGATGGGGTAAAAAATGAATGTGGCAGGAAAGGAATTGTATACATGGAGAAAAAATCGCTGGTCGATACGGCTTACCTGCTGCTGCGTGAGCGAATGATTCGCGGGCAATTGATGCCTGGCACACTGCTGTCGGAAAATGAGCTTGCAGAGCAATATCAGATGAGCCGGACCCCGATTCGTCATGCCATCTCCCGTCTGGAGTCCGAAGGTTATGTGGCTTCGCTCAAGAACAGGGGCATTCTCGTTAAAGAGATGAACGGAAAAATTTTTCTGGATCTGAATGAACAAATCCAGTCCATGCTGTTTTACTGCTTCGAGGTGATGAAGGACCCGGAACGGGAAACGTATCTGAATTTTGCGTCCTTGTCAGCTCATGTAGAGGCGCAGAAAACAGCAGAAGCTGAAAATGACTATTTTCGATATGTCGAACATCATTTTTTATTCATGCGGGAGGTGATCCAGTCGCTGGGAAATGACGTCATGCTGACGACTTTTGATTCATTCAAGGATAGGCTGTGCATGTACTCCATGGTTCGCTTCAAGCTGACGCCTCATATTAAACATTACAATGCTATTGGAATTAATCGGGATATCCTTGCAGCTTTGGAGCGCCAAGACTACAACGCAGCCCAGGAGGTTGCCATGTCCATGGCGCGGCTTTCCAAAGAAAGAATGCTGGCTTTTGGACAGTTCTGATTTTGAGGAAAAAAGAGATCACGAATCCATACGGCATCAGGCCTGGGCATGCAATCGTGGTCTTTTCTTTTCAATTACGGCGGGAGGATTATGATGATTAAACCGAAAAAAATGATGTCTGGTTCAAAAATCGCAATCATGTCTCCTTTAAAATCAATCTTGTTCTGCGGCGAATTTCCGTATACATATACTCCTTTTCCGCAATGGACTAATGGATATCAAGACTGGAGCAGTCTAGAAACACTTGGGGAGTGTCAGGAATTCTATGAATATAAACAAGGGTGGACTTTCCTGCAGGGAGAGGATGTTGAACAAGGCCTGTTATGGGGCGGATGTATCGAAGTATTGGAGTTTATGAAAGCAACCGCATATTGGCCTGAGCCGTCTTTTTGGCAAGCGAAGGATTACACAGCTGAATGAGATGATTGTAAGTGTCATTAAAGATGAATTCGGGGCGGATAAAGTCCCCATTGTCGTTGATTTTGATTTCGGACACACAGATCCCAAGTTCATCCTGCCGCTGGGCGAGAGAGTGGAACTTCGCCCTGGAACCAATGAAATTATCCTTTTGGATAGTCCGTTTTCATAGTCTATAAAATAGTAAGATGATAGGGGGGCACCAGATGAGTATGAGGGATATGCTTGCCATCAAAAAAGCTGTCGATCATCTGCGGGACGAAGATGTTCGATCTTATTTGAGACTGATTTTAACGAATATCAAGATGCAGAAGGAACAGGGAGAATCACCCGAAGCATTTGCTGCTGATTTAATTGAACTTTATGATAACTTGATAGGGCTGCAGGATAAAAGAACCTTATGGAACCCTGTTCCATCCTGTACCCATGTTCATATCGTCTGCGGGGATTCTTTTGCCGGAGGCATGAAGCAAGCCTTGAAAGGGCTTGGCTGGTCAGAAACGCATAAAATGATTGTTCTGCGTGAGAATTATGCCATCGGTCCACTTCACGCCTTGGACACATCCGCAGGAAGAAAAGTACGGAACGACTGGTTCTGCGATAATATTACGAATGCTTTTGAAGAATACACTGAATTCGAGGAAGAATACGATGAGCTTATCCACCAAATAGAGCAGATTCCCGAACAGGCAAAAATAGTGATTTGGACAAGCAGCAATGCTTACGAGCAGGCAGGCATGAGACACGCCATGTATTTGCTGCGTGATAAACGCAATGCGGTAGCAGTATACGACGCTTGTGCAATCTGTGAAGCGTTGTACAACCGTCCGGATGCATCTATCACCTATCGGTATTCGGGAGAAGTTCCGGCTAAGAACCTTCAGGAAGCACTCTTGCGTATGGATGAAAGTAACAACCTGAACGATACTGAGATGGCACGCTTGGTACAGGAATGGCAGGCCATTTGTGAGCAAGCCGGAGTATTGCGCATTTGGCAGAACGATGCCGTAGTTGAGGTGCCGGCCGATCATTATGATTCGTATCTATTGGAGAAGCTGGACGGCATCACCCCTCCGGCGGGCAATAATGGTTTCATAAAATCAGCTCGTGTCATCGGGGAAGCGATAGGGTATTGCGAACAGTATGTCGGAGACTCTTATTTTGAATACCGGTTAAGAGAACTGATTTACAGTGGTGTGCTGGAAATCAAGGGTGTTCCTGCAGCAATGAGATTTTACAGTGTCAGGCGGAAAAAATAACCAATAAATTCCTGATTGAAATCGTGCATCTGTTTCTTTTTGCAAACAGGAAAAGGCATTGTTTACAAACGTGATACATCCAACTGATCGAATGTTACATGCGTCTTCTATACTGAGTTCAAGGTGATCGTCCGCATCACCACACAATCATGAACTCGAAGGAGAGTATGACGAATGAAAAAAGCAATGATTGCCGTTTCCTTGCTGTCCGTTGTTGCCGTTGCAACATCTGCCGCATTTTTGACAGGTTCTGCAGAGGCTGCTTCTAAATCCACAGCTGCGGTCCAGTCCGGTGGTACGGGAATTGAAGCTGCCAGTGTAGAGCATATGAAAAGAACGGTATTTAGCCCGGATGGCAAGCTTGTGAGTATTTTCGAGGAGTGGCAGGATACGGTATCCCCGCGCTACAAAGGTGCGGCCACTTCAGCCGAGGATGGCACAGCCAGCATGGTTATCCAGAATGGGAAAGAGTTTGTCAAATATTTTATCGATGCAAATGGGAACGTTGTAGATGGTATGAAGCAAAGCTTCCCGCAAGCCAGCGAGCCGAGCAGTTTTTTTGCAGCAGAGAAGGAGCGCTACACCCGGGAAGAATGGAAGAATAAAGGGAAAGTAACTGAAAACGGGGTTACGTACACGAAAGTAACCAGAACATATACATCTGTCGGCACAAAATTTACAGAGACGCTTTTGCTGAACAATAGCGGATTGCCGGTTAAGGAAAGCATCTACACCATTGAGAACGGGAAACCTGAACTGCAGTTCAATGCAAGCTATGAGTATGACAAGCTGAAAGCAGATAAGAGCCTGTTTGATGTGGATCGTGTTAAACTTCCAAAAAAATAAAAATAAGCTGGAAGCTTGTGATTTTCAAAGGGGACGCAGTCTATGAATGTATGGCTGCGTTCCTGTTTTTTTCACTATACGGTCTGTTCCATCTTTTTTCGTGCCATGTTTGGGATGTTATCATGGGCATCAGGGAAAGGGAATGTAGTCTATGGAATGGAAATTGAAGACTTCTCTAGCGACAATTTGCAGTTTTATTCTTCCCTTATAAATACGCTCTACATAGATTTAATCTATGAGTATTATGTGTTTAATAGAACGTTAGGATATGGTGGAGAGCAGTTTGACGCTTGCCATAATTATTTGTATATTTTTCGCAATTGAAACAAGGAGCTGTTTAGGAAACGATGAGGATGCTAGATGGACAAGCGGTTCCACCGACGTCAGGTAATGCCGAGAGTATGTTTGCTGCAGAAATGACCCAACTGGCACGTCAGATTTCCACCCGTGTCCCACATGACGGTGTTATTGTCCAACCTGTCCCTGGTTTGTTCCTCGCTCGCCACTCACAAATAGACGCAGACTACGTGCATACCATTGAGTTGCCCTCTTTATGGATCGCTGTGCAAGGAGCAAAGGCTGTTACGGTGGGGAATGAGGTCTATTCCTTCGGCGATGGGCAGATGTTTATCGTCCCCGTTGCCCTCCCGGTCGCTGCCCAGACCACGCTTGCCAGTCCTTCCGAACCGGTTCTCGGTGTCAGGCTGGATCTCGATCCGCAAAGGATCGCCGAGTTGGTCCTGAAAGTGTATCCTCACGGGCTGCCTCCCATTCGTCAGCGGAGCGCGGGTTATGTCGCGAACGCTGACCTGAGCGTTATAAGTGCGGTGAGTAGGCTGGTGGAGTGTTTATCCGATCCTGGCGACACCGAGCTGGTTGCTCCGCTCGTGGTGGATGAAATATTGATACGTGTCCTGCGAAGTCCTATAGGCGTTCATACCGCTGAAATCGGTTTTGCTGATTCGGGCGTGCAGCGGGTTGCAAAGGCGATTGCCTGGCTCCGCAGCAACTTCGCCCAGCAGATGAAGGTCGCAGACTCGGCTGATTTGGTGCATTTGAGCGTGTCCTCATTTAACGAGTATTTCAAGTCAGTTACTTCGATGAGCCCGCTGCAGTACCAAAAAGCGCTGCGTCTTCATGAAGCAAGGCGTCTGATGTTATCCGCTTTAATGGATGCAACCACGGCATGCCGGCTGGTGGGGTATGTGAGCACCTCTCAATTTAGTCGCGATTACAGCCGCTTTTTTGGCAGTCCGCCAAGCAAAGATATCGCCAAATGGCGTCAACAAACACAAATGCTGGACTAATGCGTCAGACTTGTCTGGCTTAAGTGTATACGCTACGAGTCCCTTTATACCCGCAGCCATAAGGCTAGCGTGTTTTCTTTTTCTTTCAAACCCGAGAACCCGTTGTATTGGACATGAGTAGTTTAGAGCTATTTATGTTGATCTGAGGTTGTGCTGTTTTCCGGCGGATCGGGCAAGAAGCCACGTGGAACAGGCAAACATCCTGGCGAAGCTTGGTCTAGAATATGTTTATGGCTTTACTACTTAATGTGTAGGAGGAATTCATTATGCGTGTTTTTGTTACAGGGGCAACTGGCTTTATCGGGTCTGCCATCGTGCGGGAATTGATCGGAGCGGGGCATGAGGTGGTAGGCCTCGCCCGCTCGGAAGCGGCAGCAGCAGCGCTCACCGTAGCTGGAGCAGCAGTGCATCACGGATCTCTTGATGATCTCGACAGTCTGCGCAGCGGAGCAGCCGCTGCGGATGGCGTGATCCATGCGGCTTTCGTTCATGATTTCTCGGATTATGCCGGTGCCAACAAAAAAGATAGTCAAGTTGTCAAGGTGCTCGGGGAGGCATTAGCCGGTTCCGATCGGCCTTTAGTAGTTACTTCAGTAACTGCTCTCCTTACCCCGGGCCGTCTCGGAACCGAAAATGATAAACCCGACCCCAATTCAGCCGCCCGCATCGCATCGGAAGAGACGGCGTTAACTATGGCTTCGCACGGAGTTCGCGCTTCGGTGGTGCGTCTTCCGGCATCGGTGCATGGTGACGGTGACCGGGGATTAGTACCGGCTTTGATCGATATCGCCCGCAGAACGGGTGTCTCCGCTTATGTAGGCGATGGAGCTAACCGTTGGCCTGCTGTGCACCGGCTAGATGCGGCGCGTCTCTACCGTCTGGCGCTTGAGTCTGCACCTGCCGGTACCAGACTGCATGCGATCGGCGATGAGGGTGTGCCGCTTCGCAACATCGCCGCCATAATCGGCCGCCGCCTTAATGTGCCTGTCGTCAGCAAGTCCCCTGAGGAGGCTGCCGCTCACTTCGGTTGGTTGGCGCACTTTGTTACGATGGACAATCCGACCTCAAGCACTCTGACCCAGGACCGCTTCAGGGTGCGTCCCGTCCAGCCACCGCTCATTTCGGATATCGACAGGGAGACGTACTTTACTGGCTGATGTTTAGTGTTTGTATATAGATAGTTAACGATAAACCACTATATGCGTCGAAAGAATCAGGGCATTAAGTTGAATTTCCGGCTTAAGGCCCTTTTTTTCGTGAGATTGGATTTCCTATTTTTTGAACGACTGATATACTAAGGAGGAAAGTGAGATAAAGATTAATCTACTTTATTGGATGAATAATGATCGGTGTACGATTGGAACGATACGTAGCCAGAGAGCGAGAGGGGGTTTGGTCTATGACCGACAGGCATGGGATCCAGATAAAAAAATCTGGACGATTCCGTACAGCATCAAAGCTGTAGAAAGTCTACTTAGAGCGTATCAGCACTACGATTTCGAGTGCGACGAGCGATTGGATAAAGAACTGTCTTATAAAGCTTTGCTAGACCGACGAGGCATGCCTATTGAGATGGTTCGCTCCTCTGCGAAACGGGACGAATGGAATCCGAGACGGCGAAAAGAACTGTACGATGAACTGATGGAGTGAGGATACAGTAGCACGACGATTAAGGCATACTTGTCGCAAACAAAATGCAGAACATGACTTTATATCTGGGTTGCGGGTAAGGGAAGTAGTGAGCCCGCGTCATGAAAACTACGACCGGGAGCGGAAAGCGCTGAAGGTTCGCCAAGGAAAAGTAAGGAAATACAGACTCTGAAGCAGCTTTTACGATGGTCCGAGATTACATGAGTCTGAGCGGTCTGAAGGCTGTATGTTTCCAGTAAAGTGGGAAAGTTGTCAACATGACGGAACGTTCAGCGCAAAAAGTGTTTGAAAAAGCCTTGGTTTAAACGGGCATTAGCAAACATGTGAGTATTATGGATCGGATGAGCTATTTGGAGGATTGGAGTGCAGATAGTACGGGAATAAGGTGAAAGGTGTGGGTTTACGAAGTTCGTAAGTATGAAGTTATGTGAAATTCCCCTGAAATATTTAAAAAGGAGAGTCATTAGATTATGATTAGGGTTTATTGTGATATTAAAGAATCAACTAAAGCTGAGATCAATAGGACAATAAATGATTATTTGGATTTATATATGGATTTTTATAGAGAACTTGGACCAGAAGAGGGCTTTTCTTCATTTTTTCCAAGGTTTCTATGGACAGAAAATGAAGAACTTTGCATAAAAACTATGATTGAATTAGATCTGTGGACTACTGACAATTATTTACACACTCTTAAACCGATTCATGAGTTTGCTCTATATAGATTGTTATGCGATTCAAAAGATAGAATTGAAGAAATGGGAAGAGAAAAAAGCACACCAGATTTAGATTATGATTTAGAACAAACAGATGATGAATACATATTACGTGATTTGGATAATATGGATCTTTATCTTGAAATATTATTTCAAGATTTTGATTTTTTGCACGTTTCTGATTATGTAAAATATTTTATGAAGAATCCTTTTAAATTTCAAGTTTCATTCGATATTGATCTTTCAGAATATGAAGATTTAATGCCAAATGATATAAGGAAAGAATTTAATGATCTTAGGCAATCAATTTATCCAACGGAAATTACAAAACAAGAATGTGATGGAGTAATAAGAGACATGAATGATTTTTTCTTATATATTGAAAAAATCATAAATTACTTTAGTCATTCTTTAGCTTTAAGAGGCACACACAGATTATTATGGAATGAGAATGGACTTCCAAAGAAGGAAACAAGTGCTCAACAACTATTAGAAAGTATGAGTAGATTATATTGCGAGAGTAATAATATAGATATAACACCTGAGGCTGAAACAGGCAGAGGCCCTGTTGATTTTAAGTTTTCATATGGGAATAATTTCAAGACGGTCGTAGAGATAAAGAGAGGTTCTAACAATCTAGCCCACGGTATTGAAAAACAAACAGTACAATATATGTTGTCAGAGAAAGTTGAAATTGCATATTTTATCATAATTATTTTATTTGAAGATGAATTTAAAAAAATTGATGGAATATTCGAGTTAGCAAAAAGTGTAGAAGTAAAATATAAATTAATAATCAAGCCGGTAATTATTGATGCTAGAGCCTCAAAATTGTCAGCCTCAAGGATTCAGAATGTTGATTCAGTGAAGTAGGAGGCATTATATAACACAGATTCAAGCTGCGGACATCCATCCTTAATTGGAAAAAAAACAAATAAGAGGGAGCTCACGAACCCAGACTCCCACCAAAATGTGGCCGTCTATCGTTAATCTAAGAACATTATATGAAATACATTAAATATTTAAGTGAAGGAGAGATAAAGTGGATAATAAATCAAGTGAAAGTAAAAGTAAATGGCAGATAATATTTTCTTTATTATTTATTTCAGTATTATTTTATTTGTTGTGGCTCCTAGTTACTTGGTTCATATCGGTGTTTAATAGTCTGCAAAAAGAAGTTGCTGCAGCACTTATCGCTGCTTCTGCGACAATTGTAGTATCAGTTTTATCTGTAGTTATAGCAAAATATTATGAAAAGAAGAGAGCAATAGAATTAGAACTTAGAAACAAAAAAATTCCAATTTATGAGGAGTTCGTTGAATTTTTATTTAAACTTCTAATGAATAAAAAACTAGAAGGAAAGCCTATGACGGAGCAGGAAGTTTTAAAGTTTATGAGTGGTTTTACACAAAAATTACTAGTTTGGGGTTCGGATGATGTTGTACTTCAGTGGTCTAAATATAGAAATATGTTTGTATTGGAGGATAACCCGGATACAAGGAAAACAATGTGGCAGATGGAACAGTTATTAATTGCAATTAGAAAAGATACTGGTCACAAAAATAAAGCATATAAGAAAGGTGATATTTTAAAGCTGTTCATTAATGATGTTGATAAGTATCTCTAAGAAAGCGAATGTACTTCATATAACATAATTTTCAAGCTGCAGCTCTAACGGCTCCTCAGCCTGCGTACTGAATTTTGAAGAAGCAAATTCAGCTGAGAACCCCTTTGGGCTTGATGAATGCTGTAACATTATACAAAATACTTGAAAAACAAGGAGATTAATACGATTTGTTTATTGAATTTGAAACACTTGAAAACAAGTTAATGAAAATTGAAATTTCACCTCAAGTTACATTGGTGACATATGGTAGGTTGTTCGAATTCTCAGAGGTAGAGTTTGATGAATACTAAAGAGACATTTAATTCTCTATGTAGATGAAGGGCGTCTTTAAAACCTTGCAAATAGATCTCGCGTTCTAAAATAGCTTGGAGGGAAAGATCTGCATCATCATAAAGGAATAGTGCTTTACGTACATCCTCTGGTAGTATTTCATGCAATTGCTTGAGGTAAAGATTACGTTCGGAAGAAAACAGATGTAACTGGAGTTGTTTTGTTAAGCTCACCATATAAAGAACAGTTTACAACACGTATGGAAGGGATATCATATGATTAGTTACAAACCTTTTCAAAAATTATTGATCGACAGGGAAATTAAGAAACAGGATTTACTTAAAATGACGGGAATCTCGTCAGCTACAATGGCGAAGCTCAATACGAACGAATACGTATCCTTAGAAGTAATTGATAAATTATGTACAGCTTTAGGGTGTCAGCCTGGAGATTTATTGGAACACATAGCAGAGCAATGATGGATTAGTTCCAAGAAGGAGTATAAACCACCATGGAAGCAGAACAATTGCAGCTGATTACCCTGGAGAAACTGGACGAAAAATGGTGGCCGGAGGCAAGGCAAATTTATCATCAATCTTTTGAGCACGGCCGCAAGCCGGACCGGATTATTAAGCAGATGTTCGACCGGAGGCTCAGCTTTTTGCATGTCATGGCAGATAAGTCTGCCGTGGCAGCGATGGCCATTACAGGCAAGGCGGAGAACGGAAAAGCGCTCATTATTGATTATTTGGCAGTTAAAGAGGAATATAGAGGCCGGGGTCTGGGGGAATGGCTGGTAAAAGCACTCGCTTTCTGGGCTGCATCAGAGCTTCAACTGCAAAAGCTGATCATTGAAGTGGAAAGTGAGCAGCTGCCTGAGAACGATCTTCGCAAACGGTTTTGGCAGAAATGTGGTTTTCGGATGACCAATTATGTTCATACATACAAATGGATACCGGAAACGTATCAGGCGATGTACCTGCCCTTGACCCAGGATTCAAGTCAAGCTGTTATTGAAGATGGGCAGGTGTTGTTTAAGCAGATCACTGCTTTTCATCACCAGTCATTTCGATAATCGAATAAATTAGGATATCATATATACAAAACAAAGGAGCCTGTTTAGGCCCCTACTGCTTGTTCGTTTAAGGTTTTGACGATTTGTTCAATCACTTTCACTTCACGACCATTGATATATTCTTCTCCACAATGGCAGCATTTAGTGGCTGGAATTTTCAGACTCTTTACACTATCGGATTCAAGCGGATAGTCTATATCAACTTTTTTCAAGTTTGTACTTCCACACATGACACATGCTTTTACACTCATTGTATCACGCTCCTTTCAAATATTATACAACAATTGTAGAATTAATCAATCACAGTTATGATGAATATATTATTGGGATAGTCTATAGTTCGATTCCGCTGTCCAACAATATTATACAACAATTGTAGAATTAATCAATCACAGTTATGATGAATATATTATTGGGATAGTCTATAGTTCGATT
>NZ_JBHIRY010000112.1:0-300 GCF_042138635.1 Paenibacillus medicaginis
CAGATCCGCCGAAAGCCTAAGGGTTCCTGAGGAAGGTTCGTCCGCTCAGGGTAAGTCGGGACCTAAGGCGAGGCCGACAGGCGTAGTCGAAGGACAACAGGTGGAAATTCCTGTACCACCGTAAACCGTTATGAGCAATGGGGTGACGCAGCAGGGTAGTGACGCGGACTGATGGATGTCCGTCCAAGCAGTGAGGCTGATGTGTAGGCAAATCCGCACATCGTAAGGCTGGGCTGTGATGGGGAGTGAAAATTACAGTAGCGAAGGTCATGATCTCACACTGCCAAGAAAAGCCTCTAG
>NZ_JBHIRY010000013.1:0-136426 GCF_042138635.1 Paenibacillus medicaginis
CATCGGAATTTTCATAGTTTATTCCTAGCATCGGCATAGTTCTATCTTTTCAAACCAACATCATTTAGCGAGGAGGCAAAAGAATGCGCTGTATACAACTCATCAATCCGGTGCTTGAGGCGTATTTCCTCCGGGGATGGAGGGACCGGCTTATAGTACAGTGTGCTGCGATTGAGACTTAGTAAATCGGCTTGAGTGGCCATCGCCAACTCGCGATCCTGCCGATCCAGGAGGGTCATCCGTTCTTCTCGTGACCAATTAGAGGCCAGATTTTTTTTTAATCCACGACAATTGTGTGGAGAGCTTTCCAACTTCGGCGTAGAGTTCGCTGATCTGCTGTTCGTAATCCTGTTTCATTTTTGTGATGACTTTTCGATCGTCTACGAACAATTGTGAAAGGTTTTGAATGGCTTCCGACTTCCACCGGTTGAGGACATTCGTATGAATACCATGTTCAGATGCAAGCTGGGAAACCGACTTTTCTTCTTTCAAAATTCCCAGCACTAGACGCGCTTTTTCTTCGGGAGTGAACTTTCTTCTTGTAGGCTTCATACAACTAAGATACTCCTTTTTTACTGTCTAGTTTCTATGTAGCATTATAAAGTAATGTTATTCAGAGCATCCTGTTCTTTTAAAACCTGGTCGTTGATTCGATCGTATTCAAACTTCGCCACAACAGTGCTTTTATCCTGGTTAGCTGCTTTCTCTTCTGTTGTCTCAATTCTATTCCACTTATCGTGAGTGTTGATTAAGTTGTTATTCTCACCGTCGGTTTCGATGATTTGTCGCAGAGCATCGTTGTAAGTGGTTGTGGTCGTTGAACCATCCGGATAAGTTGTTGATGTTAGACGATCCAAATTATCATATGCATATCTAGTGAGATTTCCTAATGCATCTTCACTCGATACAAGTCTGCCATTGTGATCGTAGGCTGACTTGGTTTTAACTTGATACCCTGCACCATCATACAATCCGGCCTCAATGCTCCATCCAAGAGCATTCCAACGAGTTTTTGACTTCACTCCTAATTCATTAGTTACGGTTACTGTATTTTCCTGGTCATCATAAGACGCACCTATATTATTTCCATCCGGGTAGGTTACTTTAATCACACGACCAAGCTCGTCGTATTCATAAGTGGTTTCACGGCCATTTCCGTCTGTTGAAGCAGTGGCTAACCCCGTTATTTTGTTATAGCTGAATTTTTTAGTGATTGTTGAAGTATCTCCATCTGCATTTGTAACTTGTACACTTTGCAGAGTAGGGAACGCATTACCATACTGACTGCTGTACTCGCTATTAGTCGTAACCGTTTTATCGTCATTCGTAATAATTTGCTTGGTTACATTCCCATACGAGTCTCTGTTGGCATGCTCAACCTTTTGAAGCAATTTACCGCTTGCATTGTTCTCACGAACAGTAGTTTGAACAATGTCCCCTTTCTCATTCCGTTCGAACTCAACATAGCCGGTGGTATTGGAGTCAAGAGGTTCTACCGCTGCTTTAACGAGGCGATTGTCATCATACGTATTGTACGATTTTGAGCCCTTATCATCCGTTGATTCTGTAACATTTCCGTAATCATCATATACCGTACTTGAAGTAAATAGATCTGAATTTTGATTATTGCTCGAAGTAGTAACCGTTGGAACAGGCGCCGTATACGACTTGCCCTCCACCTGTTTATCATACTGATAGCTGGTTACCTTCTCGATATCCCCTGCTTGAACCACTGTCTGGTCTAAGTAATATTGTGAACCGGCAAAATAATCGACATATTTTTTATTATATTTATAAGTCGAATTCGTTAAGCCATTGTTAATAATTGTTGAAAAGGTTGTATTACTATCATAGGTCGCTGCCATGTCAGAGCTATAATGAATGGTTTCACGATTATACTCCTCAACGCGGTTATTCGTATAAAAAATTTGATCCACACGCGAGGTCGTGCGGTAAACCTCATTAACTGAATTTCCGCCAATATAGCGTTTTACTGGTTGATCCTCGTAAGCATAAACGGTGGCCGCTCCGGTAGGGTGATGTATTTTTGTCAGCAGTGCATAAGGGTTCGACAATTGTCTTTCTGGACGTGATGCTCTTAGATTAAATTTTGCGGGTGCCAAATTATATGAATAGGTCGTTTTCCTTCCAGCCGGATCCGTTACAGAATCCAGAAGCTCAATTCCTTGTTCAGCATGTTTTTTATAAACAACTGTCTCATTTCCTTTAACAAGTGTAACCTCACTCGGAGAATACGAAATTTCTATTGTATTGCCTGTGGCATCCTCTACTTTGCTCAACAATTTGCGATTGTAGGTTGCATTTTGTTCGTAGTAAAACCGGATAAAGTTGTTATATGCATCTGAAATCTGCAGTAATCTGCCGTCTTTTGAGAAATATTGTTTTTGCTTGGCGTCTGTTGACTTTAGAACATAAGCGGACACTTCACCATTTACGCTTACAGTCTCGTCCGGTGCAAAAGTAAGTCCCTTCCAGTCATAATTCTTGAGCTGGTCTCCCTCAATTTCATAGCTTCCGCCTTCTGGGAGATGAATATACTTTTTGTCATCCTTTGTTTCTACATACGGGAGCTTCCAGGTCCATCCTTTACCTAATGGAAAAAGCTGCTCGTCCAAGGGTTGGTGAGTCGTATTCTGATAAATAAACTTGGGCTGGTATTCAACGGTTACGGCAACTACAACGGGCTCTGCCCCTTCTGCAATATAATAACGATAGTTAGTTTCTGGATTCCCGGAATTATCCTGTGGAGTTATATCTAAACCGGGATTATTATTGATATAATCTCTCCATTTTTCAGCTTCTTCCTTTGTAGAATAAATCTGGGTCTGTTTCACAACCTTATTTCCAGTTCCTTCAGTTTCAAGTTTATCGATCCAGGGTGAACCATCGACTGTATACGCGTATCTTATCTTTCCACCCTGCCCATTATCGATCCAAGCATCATAGCCAATATCACTGGTGTACCCGGATTTTGTAACCGTACCTCTGTATTTTTGTCCCCAAACCCTTGTATCATATCCTTCTTTATATACCGTTCCGGAATAACTCGTGGTACCACTAGTGCCGCAATACAATTGCCCTTTTCTCTCAGGCGCATAAGCAGGACAAGTTCCTCCTGGATCATAAGATGTATTTCCTTTACGTAGATCTCCTTTATATCCGTCTTGATCCCATTTGTATGTCTCACTAAAACAATCTTCAGATGAACCAAACTGATGAAAATATCCTGAAGAATCGTAATAGCCTGCTATATTAAAACGGCAAGAATAAAACTCAAATCGCCTATCCGAGTCTTCACTTGAGCCAGATACTACATAAGGAGAACCATCTTTAGTTAAATTACCTGTAAATCCATTATTATCGTAGTAAATTGACTCTGGCAAAGTTGATGTGTCTTTACTTGTTCTCGAGGCAGTTTCTACCCTTGATTCTGAAGGAACCGTATATGTGATTTTTTTACTTGCCGCCTGATTTGCAGCATCCATTGTTGAATATGTCCCTATAACTTTTGTTGTGGAAGGGAGATCATATGTACTACGATCAACAACCCCGTCTCCATTAGTGTCTTCTTGAATCCACTTTTTCTCCTTATAGCTCACCTTAAATTGTCTTATTATAGGCTTTTCAAATGCATAGAATCTGACGTAGAAATTTTGCTTTGCTTCACTTGCATCAATTAATGTAGCGCCCATGCCATAAAATTGGGCATCGTTGGAATTGTATTGCCGAGTAAGTGAAAATCCAAGACCATTTCTCCCTGGCAGCGACATATCAGAATTTTGCACATTCAGGTTACCCGAAAGAGTAGAAATGTTTTCTTTTTCATTTGCTACCGAGTAGGGAGCTTCGTTAAACGAAGTTTTATCGTAAATCGGAGCTTCTTCTGTTATTGGAGGCAGTGTGGGTATATCGGCCATTGCTCGTAAGGAATTCGGTTTCGCATTTCTAGCCGAGTACACATCCTCGATAACAGAACTATTATTCTCTGCTTCATTAGAATAGACGTCATCGGTAACATCAAAAATTACGATGTCTTCTGAGGGCGATGTACTCAACCGATTATAAACATCACTCGTGACGGTCTCTGATGGATTTAATTCCGTAGGAAACAGTTCCTCCACAGCTTCTTCATAAGTTTTGTTCGATTGTTCTGCATGAAAAAGCGCGGTATATATCTGATTTACAGAGTATCCTTTTTGCAGTTCGTTCTGTATAAATGAAGTAGACACTCCGAAACGGGATGCCATTTGTTCATATGTGCCAGTTGCCTCAGAAGCACTCGCGATGTTAGGAATATAGGCACACACTGTATTGAAAAACAGAACTAATAGCAATAATATAGCGATATTACGCGTACCCACTTTTTTCCTCAAGGATCTTCTCTCCATTCTTATTCACTTTTAAAATATACAAATTCATTAAGGATTGGTCGGTTTGATGATTTTAATGAGGTTTCCGTTCTTGTCATATTCATAATCCAGAATCTTGATCCCTTCCAGTTCAACATAATCCAGTCTTCCATAGGCGTCGTAATAGTACGAGTAGCTCCTGCTAACTCCCTTTCTGATACTGTTACTCGCAGCAGAGTAATTACCAGCTTGATCCTTTGCTTTTACATAGAAGACGTAATTGGTCTGAGGACCGAGATTATTAACCTCAAATGTTAAATCCGAGGTAACTCCAATCAACTGATCATTTCCATAGACATCATATCCCACAACTCCTACATCATCAGTGGAAGCTTCCCATGATAGCAAAACGCTTGTAGAAGTAATATTGCTTGCAGTTAGAGCCAGTGGTTTTGATGGACTTGTTGTATCTATTATTTGTATGTTATTCAATCGATCCAATAATGGTTTTTGATCCACTTCTTTTAAACCAGCTACTAGAACTCGGGCTGACTTTATATCTGACAATTCATGTGAATTTTCTGCTTTAATAACAGCTTCTGTGGCAGCAGCAACTTGTTTGGCATAGGCAATGTCATTGTCCAGACTTGTTTGTACAGCAACCAATCTTTTTGAAAATTCAGACTTCTCGGGCTCACGCAACAGATTCACCAATGGCCATGCGTTGTCGATATCTTGCTGTCTCTTATTTTGTTCAGCCTCAATTACTGCCAAGGTTGCTCTATTCAGTAACTCGGCATATTTACTGTCCTTCACTGTAATATTAAATTCTTGGGAAATAGATTTTCCCAGAGTATCCTTAATGTTAAGGTTAACCTTTATCGGCTCTGAACCTGCCTTGATGGGCTGTAACTTCATCACATTATTATTGATTGTTACTGTGACATACCCAGAGTTTTTGATATCAACAACATAATTAAGCACTTGATTTTCCGGATCCATAAAATATTCAGACAGATTAATACTTTGAATCCCCTCATCAACTTCAAGGGCGATGTTAGGAATATGTTTAATGGCTACGGGAGGGCGATTTAAATTGTTTATTACAATTTCTTGGGAGCTTGATATATTACCAGCACTATCCATAGCTCGTGCTTCTATAACCGTTCCATTATCTGTGACCTGGATTCCCGAGTTATAGGTCAACCATTCTCCTCTATTAAGACGAAATTGCTTGATTACTGAATCGGATGAATAAGCAATTGAAACATTAACACTGTTTGTAATTTCTCTAGGAGCATAGCTGATAACAGGAGATCCTGGTGGAGTTTTATCAATATTGCTGATTACGTATGTACTCTCCCCACTCTGATTGCCATACTTGTCAAAAATCCGTGCATAAATAGTTGAATTATTTATAACAACAAACGGGTTACTATATTTATTCCACTGACCATTTGCCTCGATTTTGTACTGAACGGTAGAACCGCTACTATATCCAGATAGAGTTATACGTATGTCTTGGTTTGTCGGTGAATTTATATTTGGAGTTATTACAGGGGGTGCAGGGGTGGTTAAAACGATATCGTCGTAATACAAGTTCGTTCCAATCCTCCTCTTTCCGGAGACTTCATCTATGTAACTCGCACGTACACTTATACTATTATTTCCAGACACACTTATAGAATGAATCTCAATTGACAAACCATCGATTGGAAAATAATGTATTGAAACATTATTACGAATTAAGCTTACACCACCAACATTAGCTACAGCGTACACCTTTGAACCATCTGTTAACGTATCACTAAATTCTGCGGCATTAACCGTTGTTTTAGAGGTAAAATTGCCTACAACAAAATACAGCAAAGAGACAAGAACTAAGAGTTTTGCCGGCTTATTGATGATTTTTTCACCAATCCCAAATAAATAGCTCATAT
Organism: Paenibacillus medicaginis; assembly: GCF_042138635.1. NCBI lineage: Bacteria > Bacillati > Bacillota > Bacilli > Caryophanales > Paenibacillaceae > Paenibacillus > Paenibacillus medicaginis. Next base: position 6,311 of record NZ_JBHIRY010000013.1, read on the forward strand.
TTTTGAATTAACCCCCTTATCATTAAATAAATCTACTTCTTAAGGTTCCTTTTAATTTTCACTTTTCAGGCTGACTTGATGTATTCACACTAATCTCCTCCCTAATCAAATTAATGCCGAAAATCCGGGTTCCGAATTCATATTTCTGCTGTCTATAAGTTTTTTCTTGTGCTTTTGGCACGATCTTTATATATGATTTTATTTCATCTATTATCCAGTAGATACAGTCAAAGCAAGGACAAGCTGATAGCAAAATAAAGACATGAAATAGACATAGCGAAGACACAATATTTTCCAAAAATATATGATGATAGAATTTTTCATAACCCCTTACCTTGAAAGCTAACAAGGGAGGGAACAAAAATCATGATGACAGCGATCATGCAACAGATTGAAAAGGAACGTCAGAAATTGCATGACTTGCAGTCACAGTTTGGCATTCTTGATGAACGTGTGCTACTGCAATCGATGCTGCTTGATGAACTGATCAATCAGTATTACCGAGTACGGTTGGCAGAGCAGCGTCATTGTTCATACAAATAAGCAAAATGTTTTTGGTGCTGATGTCACAAACCCCCATTCGTTTCAGTTATACAGACAGAAGGAGGAGAGGAAATGGAAAAGTTGGATCGTTCTACTGAAAATGGCGATTCGGAGATCACGTCTGTATTAGTTGAAGTACAGAGGGGGGATAAAGCTGCTTACACCTTCATCATTGCAAAATTTCAAAAACAGATATTTCTATACTGTTATTATTTGTTAAAAAATGTTGAGGAGGCTGAGGATGCAGCTCAAGACATATTTATTAAGGGTTTAGTGAGAATTGATCAATATGTCCATACGGGTTCATTTTCTGCCTGGCTTTACAAGATAGCTTATCATCATTGTTTAGATCTTATTAAGAAAAAGAAGAAAAGTTTTAATCTTTTATTGGAATACCGAAAGAAAAAAGAACAGGAAAAAGAGGTTGGGTATACAGATATCATCCATGAATGCTTAGACCGTCTTAATATTGAGGAACGGCAAATTCTTTTGTTACGTTCACTTGAAGAATACACTTATGACGAAATCGCTTCTATTATGGACTTAAAATCGTCGACTGTTCGAAAAAAATTTGAGCGACTGCGTAAAAAGTTAATTAAAGAGATGGGAAAAGGAGAGGAATTCTATGAACACTCATTTTAAACAGGAAGATAAAGAGATTCATCAACTCAAAAAGTTAATCTTAGAAACGCCTATCCAAGTAGATTTGGTTGAACAGACGATGAAGCGTTATGAAAGTGAGGGATTAAGGGAAAACAGAAAGTTATTGCGAAAGAGCATATGGAAAAGAACCATGTTTACCACAGCTTCAGTTCTGCTGCTGTTTTTTCTGGTCATGAGAACCGGATTTATATCGCCGGCCATGGCCGCATCTATTAAACAAATTCCCGGCATGGACACTCTCTTTCGCTTTGCGGGTGATCTGGGTTTAAAAGTTGCCGACGAAAAAGGATTAATCACTAAAGTAAATTCTAGTGATACTCATGATGGATTGACACTTAAGCTTCCGGTAGCCATGTTTGATGGCACCCGTGTATCCCTCGGAATTGAACGTGAAACTTTAGATGAGAAATTTTTAAAGAACAGTGTGCATGATTTAATCAGTAATGTGGATATCTCGATAAACGGGGAGCCTATTGATTCTTTTGCTCCAGAGGATAAAAGCAATTCCATTGACATATTTTATTTACCGGCTAAGGACGATAATAGTGCAATATTGGAGTTTTCTGATCGGCATAACCAGGGCGGGAAGGCATTTCCTGATACATTTGAAATGACGTTAAGCTTATCAGTGGATGGTATTCAAGAGCCATTTAACCTGAATGTTCCGGTTGAGAAAAATACCAAAAACAATGTGGTCCTAACCCCTTCAATAAGTCGAACTTTTCAAATTATCCATTTCCAAGTAGATAAAGTTGAAATTACACCAATTACAACGAATATAACGACACGTATATCCCTGCCGGAGGGGATGAAAATCAGCTCTTCTCTCCCACTTTTGGGTTACGAAATCTTGGATGCTCAAGGGAATAAGTTAAAAATAATTAGCGGCAATGGCTGGAATGCGACAAATGGAAATATACTAATAACAGATTCCCGACTAGAACCCTTTGAAAGCATTCCTCCATCCATAACAATCAAACCGTACAAATATTTATTCAAAGGTAACAGTAAAAGTCAGTTCCAAACCGACGACAATGGAAACATTAAGGTAGAATACATTCCTGAATTAGAAATTGAAATTCCACTTATTTCAAAATAGCGGCAATGAAGCGAACGATTTCGTACAGTAAGAGATCGATAAAAAGAGGATGAGGGCTTTTACCCTCCATCCTCTCCTGCCAGTGTAAATGTAATAGTCACCGCTCCTTCCAATGCAGATATAGAAGAATCAACAGTCGGGTTTGAATGATCAGCTGCCTGAACTGAAACGTAACCACCAAAAGACATGAAATTTCCGGCTTGATTTACAACCGGAACCGGGAAGACTCATTCTTGATCTGGCTCCACGTATAACGCAGCATCCATACATCCCAATCCGTGATCACCTGGGAGTTGCCGGCCCACATAATGGTTGGGACAGGAAAACCTCCCGGCGGACGATCCTGAGGCTGATAAAAATCAGGTAAGCCGAAGCCATGCCCTATTTCGTGGCTGACAATCACGTTCGTACTGGAGTTAACCGTGCTGAGGATATAATCCTCGGACATCCGCTGCCCCCAGTCTCCGCCAGCTCCTCCACCAAAGTTGGTAGTCCCCCAAAGATACATGTCAAATCGCTTATCTAAGCCGCTAGGATATTGATAGTTGGGGTTGTTAAAATGCTCAAATCTTGACAAAGCGCTCGGCGCCACAGGCAGCTTGGCGGGAATGCGCGGATCGGTATTGCTCAATTCGTCGAAGATATAATCCGTGTATACAATTTCATTTGACTGCTTATTCAGAATCTGATTCGCATTGGGAACTGCCCAGCCTACAACTTTGACTTGAATTTGGCCGTAAGGCCAGCCGTCATAGCCTTGAAGTTGCTTGGTCCAGTTATCCACCTGGCGCTGCAGCATGGCCGCGATATCTCTACGCTGTTGAAGTGTGACCGCTTTGTCGGACTGCCAGCGTACCACATAGTTAAGGGTTCCTTTTCCCGCGAAGATCTGATCGAATATCAGATTCCTTCTAACGGTAGAACCTTCCTTGACCATTCTATTTTTCCAAACCCATTCAATAGAAGATCTGAGTGAAGATGGCATATCCGCCGGCGTCAAGGCAGAAACTGAAGGGGAAGTACTTTCAGAACTAGCACCGGCAGCGGATAATGATTCTTCTGTAGTTGTTAGAAGCATTGTGGCGGCTATCATGGAAATAAATAACGTGCGGATTCCTCTCGACATGGACATGGAATTACCTCCTTCTTATCATAGGGAAAGCATGCAGACAACGACCCGTGAGGCACCTCCAATCTCACGAAAAGGAATTACATCCAATTTAATAGAATATATTGGATGTTCAAAGCTTAACATTAACAATCAATAAATTGTAGTGACATTCGATATAAAATTTCTTTTAATAGAAAAATTAGTATAAAAGTCTGATAGAAAAAGGCCGTCCAAGGTGCTTCCCTGAACGGCCGCTTTATAGTTGATTTATTGCACTCAGATCGCCGAACACACTAATATCCCTGGCGCAATAAAATTCAGAATCAGCTTCTGCTCGTCCGGAGAATAGCTGTCGAAATCCCGGTCGATATCCGCGCTGCGTGATTCGTGGCATAGTGCCCTTCAAACGCAAGCTGGCGCTGTCAACCGAAAATGGACCTCCTTCTTGTTGCCCTCCAACTGATTCTTGATTTCAATCCACGCTCCTGCGTAAGGAGCGACCCTTCAAGCTCTCGCCACAGCTTCTTCCGTAAATAGAGAAGTAAGCTGCTTTAAGCCCAACGCTTTAAACACTTTATTGAGTGTCTCCATCTTAACTCCTTCGAACCCAGCTTCAATTTGAGAAATACGCGCTTGTGTTGTGCCAGCTTGCTCGGCTAACTTACGCTGCGTCCATCCCAAAGCAGTTCTCCTTGCCAAAACTGCATTTCCAACAGCGACAGAAAAACTGTCTAAATAGGCAGAAATCTCAGGGTCTTGACGAGCCTCTTTCATAAAATCCTCAAAATCTTGTCCCGGCAGCTTCGACATATCATTTCTCCTCTCCAGACAGCGTAATATACTGTCCTGGGTTTTGAAATAATGAAGGCAAGAGCCGAAAAGCCTCATCCCTTTGCTGCTCAAATACGCGGTCTTTCGTTTTAGACTTGACGACAGCCCGTATTAACACCAGATAGAATACCGATTCATGCTCCAAGTTAACAAAAAGAATTCGAGCCGCTCCCGGAGTTGCCCCATCCACGAATCTCCAATTGATTCGAAATTCCAACAAAGGGCTGTAACCTTTCAACTCCTTCACTAACTGAATGGAATAAGGTACGCCATCTTCACGCTCAAGAGTTGAAATATGCTCCAAAGCATGTTGTACACCGACTTGCTGCAAAAAGAGAAGGCCACGCAGCACCATTTTGTAAAGCTGTTTGACCTCATAGCTCGTCTTGCTTTTAACCTTCAGATCATTTAGGAAGATCAGTACAGGTTTCGTACCATCACGCTCGGTATAAAACTCAATAACTGCTCTCATGATACCATGTACGATATAATATGTATATACATCATACACCCCTCCTTTTTTAAAATGAAAAAAAGCATGAGGAGCTCACACAAAAATCGGCTTAATCACGTATATTAAATTTAAATAAACAACCGTAACAAATCATTTCCAGATTCCTTTCGGTATTCTCTCCCTGATCTCTGCCAAATGAGAGTGTGAGGAATAAATATGAATTCATTATATCTCTTTTACCATCGGTAAACAAACATATGTTCGCTAAAAAAATGATTTCCCCCTACTTTGCGGTCTTGCGGTTTGACATAAACCAGATGGATTGACTGAAAATCAACCCGTGGGTTGCTTCGTTGATTTGATCGGTAGGAAGAAACCTGATTTCCATGATTCACCTCCAATTGTTCTTGGGCAACAAAAAAGCCATCTCCTAATGAGATGACTTCAAGTCAGGTTCCATATACTTATTCCGGATTGGACGAAGGATACAAATGACACGCAACCTGCCGTCCACGAGCCGCCTCGGCAAATACGGGCTGGATCTTGCTGCAAATGTCCATAGCTGCCGGGCAGCGGTTATGGAACGCGCAGCCCTTTGGCGGGTTCTCGGGGCTTGGCACGTCGCCCTTCAGGACGATCCGCTGCAAATCCGCTTCCGGGTCGGCAACCGGAACGGCGGACATTAGTGCTTTCGTGTACGGATGCAGCGGCTCCTGGAAGATCTCCTTGGTCGGCGCCAGCTCCACCAATTTTCCCAAATACATGACGCCGACCCGGTCGCTAATGAATTTCACGACAGAAAGATCATGGGAGATGAACATATAAGTCAGGTCGTACTGCTCCTGCAGATCCTTCATCAGGTTCAGCACCTGGGCCTGGATGGATACGTCCAGCGCAGATACCGGTTCATCGCAGACGATGAATTTCGGATTCAGGGCGAGCGCTCTTGCAATGCCGATCCGCTGGCGCTGTCCTCCGGAAAATTCATGGGGATAGCGCCCGGCATGATAGGACGACAGTCCGACGACCTCCAGCAGTTGGTCAACCCGCTGCTTAAGCTCCGTTTTGCTTAAATTTTCATGGGTGATCAAGGGTTCCTCCAGCACCTGCTGCACCGTCCATCTGGGATCAAGCGAGGCAAAAGGGTCCTGGAACACCATTTGCATATCCGTCCGGAATCTACGCAATTGCTCGGGATTCAAACTGCGCACGTCTGTGCCGTTAAATAGAATTTCGCCGTCCGTAGGCTCAATCAGCCTGAGAATCGCCCGCCCGGTCGTGGATTTGCCGCAGCCGGATTCACCTACAATAGCCAGTGTCTCTCCCTTCTGCACCGTCAAGGTTACGCCGTCGACGGCACGGACCGCTCCCACCTGTTTGGAAAACAGGCCTTTTTTTATCGGATAATGTTTCTTCAGATTGCGAACCTCAAGCAGTGTGCTCATGATATCCCTCCTGCTGCAGCAAGCAGCGGCATTTATGCCCTGCTTCCACTTCTTCCAGCTCAGGCGCGTTGGCACGGCAGATGTCCTGGGCAAATTGGCAGCGCGGCGCAAATCTGCAGCCTTCCGGCATGTCCAGCGGATTCGGTACCTGCCCCGGGATGGAGGCCAGCCGGTCCTGCTCGCTGTTGAGCTGCGGCAGAGATGCCAGCAGGCTTTTGGTATAAGGATGCTGCGGATTTTTGAACAGAGTTTTCACATCCGTCTCCTCCACGACCTGTCCGGCATACATGATGACCACCCTGTCACACATTTCCGCAACTACGCCGAGATCATGCGTAATCATCAAGATGGACGTCCCTTCCTTCTGCTGCAGCTCTCTCATCAGATCCAGAATCTGCGCCTGAATGGTCACATCCAGCGCCGTTGTCGGCTCATCGGCGATAAGCAGCTTCGGATTGCAGACCATGGCCATTGCGATCATCACCCGCTGCCGCATCCCGCCGGACAGCTCATGCGGATAAGAGACGGCCACCTTTTCGGGACGGGGAATTCCGACCTTGGTCAGCATTTCCACAGCGCGCGACATCGCTTCCTTCTTGCCCACTCCCTGATGATATCTCACAGCCTCGGCAATTTGCTTGCCCACCCGGAATACCGGATTAAGCGAGGTCATCGGTTCCTGAAAGATCATGGCAATGCGGTTGCCGCGGATTTGGCGCATTTTCTGTTCCGAAAAGGCGAGCATGTTCTCCCCCTCTAGGCGAATCTCACCGGCGGCTACCTTTCCCAGCCCTTTCGGTAGGAGCTGCATAATGGACAGGGATGTGATGCTTTTGCCACAGCCGGATTCGCCGACGATCCCGAGGGTCTCTCCTTTATCCACCGCCAGATCGACGCCATCCACCGCCCTGATCAGGCCAGCGGCTGTTTTGAACTCCGTGCGAAGGCCGGTCACCTCAAGCAGCTTGGTCATATCTCCGTCCCTCCTGTTCCAAAATAATCAAAATATTTGGGGTATTCTGTTAGCCTGATGCTCGTTCGATATTCAAGCTTCAGCTGTTTATTTACCGGCATCCAAATATTTCAGTGCAGTCAGCGCGTATACTTTGGCTGATTGAATGATCTGCCACACCGGTGCTTTTTCATTGAAGTTATGAATGGTTGGCAGCTCGGCTGGTCCATACTGCAGGACAGGAATGTCGTACTTGCGGAATGCGCGCGCATCGCTGGTCGCCCACTGCAGCACGCCATACGCCTCCTTGCCGCTCACTTCGGCAATCGATTCCACCAGTTCATGCACGATGTCCGTGGTCGGCGGCGTCCAGTTGGCATTTCCAAAGAAGCCAAACTGCTTCAACTCGCTATGGATGCCCACCCCTGCCAGCAGCTCCTTCGCTCTGGCCAATACATCCAGGTAGTCCACCCCGAACGGCACACGCGAATCGACCTGCACGGTACAGCGGTCTGCCACCACATTGACCTTGGTTCCGCCCTGGATTGTTCCGATGTTGACCGTCACATGGTCAAAGGCTTGCCCATACTCCGGCGTTCTTTCCTCGGCTACATACCGTTTGGAGATTTCAATCATTTCCTTGACCTCCTCCGGAATGTCGGGTTTGATCTCCCAGAGCCGCTGCAGGGCTTCGATGCCCCGGGCCGCTTTCAGAATCGCGCTTTCGCCTGCGATCGGCTGCAGGCTGCCATGTCCGGGTGTACCCTCCACTGTAAACTCAAACCAGCAGCTGCCCTTCTGGCCAATCGTCGGGTTTTGCGGACCTGATGGCTCGGCAATGACAGCCGCCGTTCCGTCGATATGCTTGCGTTCCAGCATCCACGGCACACCGAGATGACCACCGGTTTCCTCGTCAGGCACGACCAGCAGCGACAGGCAGCCATCCAGCGGAACCCCTAGCTTGGATAGAAGAGCGACTGTAAAGATCAGACCCCCAAGGCCTGCCTTCATATCCGATGCGCCGCGTCCTAGCAGGTAACCGTCGCGAATCTCGCCGCAGAACGGGTCAAAATCCCAGCGGGACAGATCCCCCGCAGGCACAACGTCCGTATGGCCGCAGAAAATGAGCCGTTTTCCGCCAGCTTCTGGCAAGCCGTAATCGGAAACAAGATTCCACATCTTCGGTTCAGCTTCATAGACGGCTGTTTCGATGCCCGCCTCCTTCAGATAGTTCATGATGAACTGGCTGATGTCCCGCGAGTCCCCGGGAGGATTTTCGGAAGGGAACTGAATTAACCGCGCGCAGAGCTCCAGCAGTTCATCCTGCCGTTTATCGATTTCCTCGAGCACAAGCTTTTTCCAATCTGTCATTTGGGTTCCATCTCCTTTGCATTTACGAAAGTTCTGTTTTTCCGCAAGGGGCACTACTGCCAAGTATTGGTTTGAGAACCACTGCGTGATTGCACGATCACGAATATGACAGCCCCCGGGCAGTACATGGACCGGGGGCGCCATGTCGGGCTTTCGGATTATTGTTTGTTCAACGAATAGAACCGGATGACTTCATCTGGATAGTACACATATCCGCTGATATTTTTGTTCATGCCCACAATCCGGTTGTATTCATAAAGGTAGGCCCATGGTGCTTCAGAAGTGATGATTTCCTGAGCTTTGCCGTACAGCTCCTTGCGGGTGTTTTCATCCTGCTCCGTGCTGGCCTGCTCCCACAGCTTATCCACTTCACCATTGTTGTAGTGCATATAGTTGGAGGAGCCTTTGCTGTACATCAGGAAGCCGAGATGATAGCCCGGATCGTTAACGAAAGAGGTCCATTTGGAAATGTAGGCAGTCAGGTTGCCTTCGCGCTGCTGTTCCAGGAACTGGGCACGCGCAACGTTAACGATGTTCATCGTTACCCCGATTTTGGCGAGTTCAGCCTGAATCAGCACGGCATCGTCCGCCCAATCCTGGAACCCGGAGCCAAGCGTCAGATCGAAAGTGAGCCCGTCAGGATAGCCCGCTTCGGCCAGCAACTGCTTGGCTTTTTCCAAATCGTAGGTGTAATTATATCCGGCATCCGTATATCCCGGCGTGTTGCTCGCAACAGCGCTCTTCATCTGCTTCCCCTGTCCGTACATGACATTATTGATCAGCTGATCGTAAGGAATCGCATATGAGATAGCCTGACGCACCTTCGGATTGTCGAATGGCTTCACGTTGTTGTTCATGGCAAAGTACAAAATTCGGTTGCTTGCGTTGGATTGAACCTTCAGGTTCTCATTGCTTTGCAGAGTGGCAACGTCCTTCGGCGGAATTTCAATGGCCATATCGACGTCGCCTTTATTCAGCAGCAGCACACGGTTGGAAGCCTCTTTCGTAAACTTCATGTTGACCTTGCTGACCTTTGGCGCTCCCTGCCAGTAGTCCGGGTTCGCGTTAAACACCGCTTCTGTAGCCGGGTCCCATTTTTCAAGGAGGAACGGTCCGGAGCCCGCTGCATTGGTTTTCAGGAAGTCTCCGTCGCCTTTTTCCTTCACAAGCACATCATCGACAATGGAGAAGTTATACAGGGAAATCATCTGCAGGAACATATGGTTCGGTTTGGACAGCTTGACTTCAACGGTATGATCGTCCACGGCGGTCACCGTATCGATGGCGCTCATCCCGTACAGGAAGCTGCCGGAGTCCGAATTTTTCAGGCGCTCAAATGAAAACAGCACAGAATTGGCTGTCAGCGGGTTGCCGCTGTGAAACTTGACACCTTCACGCAGATGGAACGTATAAGTCAGCTTGTCATCGGACACATCCCAGCTTTCCGCCAGCATCGGCTGAATATCTTCAGTATTGGCGATTTCGCCGCCTTCGGAGGACTTCGTTCCGTAGGTAACAAGCTGGTCATACAAGGCAAGCACCAGCGTGTCGGACGTCAGATCGCTGGCTTCGGCCGGATCCATCGTCGAACCGCCTTCCGAATAAGCAATGGTGATCGCTTTCGGTGCAGAAGAACCGTCCGCGCCGCCTCCTCCGCTAGAGGCCGCCTGATTGGCGTTGCTCGCACAGCCTGCCAGCCATAGAACCATGGACATGGCAATGAGTAAATAAAGACTTTTTCTGAGCATTGCATTTTCCCCCTTGTGTGTGTTCAAACGTGATCAAAAGATGACTTTTTGAACTACCTCTATTAGTTATTTGCTGGAGCGCAGCCTTGGATCAAGTACATCCCGCAGACCGTCCCCGAGCAAATTGAACCCTAAGATGGCTGTAGCAATTGCGAGTCCGGGAAAAGTAACAATCCACCATTCTCCCGATATGATATAAGCCCGTCCTTCCGAAATCATGGCGCCCCACTCCGCCGTCGGTGGCTTGACCCCAAGACCAAGGAAGCTGAGGCTTGCGGAGGTCAGGATGGCAAACCCCATGCCCAGCGTGGCATTGACCAGCAGCGGAGCAAGCGCATTAGGGAAAATATGTCTGAATAAAATGGTGGAATCCTTCACCCCGATCGCCCGGCTGGCCTCCACAAACTCCTTCTCCCTGAGGGAAATGGTCTGTCCGTGAATGAGTCTGGCGAATTCGGGAATGCCCACGATACCCACGGCAATCAGCGCACTGAGCAGCCCCGGGCCCATCGCTGCCGCGATAGCCATGGCCAGCACCAGCGAAGGAAAGGCAAGCAGGATGTCCATACAGCGCATAATAATGCTGCCCGTCCGCCCGCCATAATACCCGGCAATCGCTCCCAGCGGAACCCCGATCACAAAGGAAATGGATACGGCGATCATGCCCGTCCATATGCTGATTCTCGCACCATAAACGACACGGCTGAATATATCCCGGCCGTAATTATCCGTACCAAACCAATGCCCGGCGCTTGGAGGCAGCAGCTTGTTGACCGGATCGGTGGCATACGGATCGTGCGGGGCAATCCATGCGGACAGGATTGCCGTCAGCATCCAGCCCAGGATGAATATCAGTCCGATTACAGCCAGCTTGTTGTGAACCAGCAGCCGCCAAAAGGTCGTTCTCTTTCCCGTGGAAGTCTGCGGCTGTCCGACAGCCGTTTTGACCGCTGCATCACTAGCACTGCTCATTTCAGTCCCCCCCTGTCTCTCTCTTCTATTTACTCATAGCGAATACGCGGATCGAGCCACCCGTAAATCAAATCCACAGCCAGGTTGATAAAACTGTAGATTAACGCACTGACCAGGGTGAAAGCCTGAATCGGCGCATAATCCGCGGCCAGAATGGAATCCGTTACGTAGCTGCCTACCCCCGGCCATGTAAAAATCGTTTCCGTAATCACGGCACCCCCGATCAAATATCCCACCTGCAGGCCGAGTACCGTCAGAGTCGGAATAAAGGCATTAATCAGTGCATGCTTGTAAATGACGATCCATTCTCCAAGCCCCTTCGCCCGCGCGGTGCGGACAAAATCCTGGCCGATCACCTCAAGCATGCTGGAGCGCATCATTCTGGCCACAATCGCCATCGTGCCTGTGCTGAGACAAATGGCAGGCAGAATCAAATGAGAAATGCTACTCTTCAATGCCACGAAATCCCCACTTAGCAAGCTGTCCATCACGTACAGCCCCGTAATATGTGTCGGCGGATTCAAATCATTGCTGATCCGGCCCATCGGGGCCGGTGCGATGCCCAACGTCGCATAGAAAATGTAGATAAACAAAAGCCCGATCCAGAAAATCGGCATACATGCTCCGATCAGGGAGAACACCCGCGAAATATGATCGACGATCGATTCTTTGCGTGTGGCTGCAAGAATGCCCACCGGGATCGCCACCAGAATCGCCACAATGAGACTGGCCAGGGCCAACTCGATGGTCGCCGGAAACCGTGTCGCAAAATCACTGGCCACCGATTGTCCCGTATGATAGGCCTCGCCAAGATTCCCCTGCAGCAAGCCGCCTGTATAATGAAAGAACTGAATATACAGCGGCTGATCCAGCCCCATGCTTTTGCGGATATTTTCAATCGTTTCCGCTGTTGCCTGTTCTCCCGCAAGCATGACGGCAGGATCGCCGGGCAGAACCCTTGAAATAATAAAGGTAATGATGACAATCCCCAGCAGCGCCGGAATCATTTGAATCAGCCTGCGAATGGTGTAGATAACCACTGCCTTTCCCCCTTTTTATACGGATGCAGCGCATCCTCTCTTGTCATGTTTGCATTCCTCTCGTGTTATATTTATTGTCCCGTTTTCGATTTTTTCAATTGTACTGTAAGGATCGCATCTGTTCCTATGTACCCTGCAAATAAAAATATGTTGTTTCTTTTGTCGTTTGAGCACAAATAAAACATTAAATGTAATGTATCGTACAGGCTTATTAGACAAATATGTAAATTAATATAACAAAGTGGTCTGTTACCCTGCTCATACTCACCGCCAGAGCTCGAATGGATCAGCATTTGTTGATATCAATATGATTTGCTTTATTTTTCAACAAAGTAATATAATCAAAATACTACCTTGACAGTCACAGTAATATGCCGTATTATGCAGATGTGGGGGTGATTGAATGAGCGAGAACAAGATCACATCCGACCTGCTGCGCGGACATACGGATACGATGATTTTACGGCTCTTGTCCGAAGCTGATCATTACGGTTACGAGATTGTCAAGCTGATTGCCGAGCGTTCGGGTGGCGAGTATGAATTAAAGGAAGCCACAATGTACTCCAGCTTCCGGCGGCTAGAAGCAGACGGCGACATCGAGTGGTATTGGGGCGATGAATCACAGGGCGGACGTCGCAAATATTTTAGGATTACCGAGAAGGGCAAGGATACTTATGCCCGCAACAAAAGCAACTGGGAGTATGCAAAACGCGTGTTAGAAAACTTATTATAAGGGGAGATTTGAGATGACAAATCCAAAATTGACGGATTATCTGAACAGCGTTTTTACGCCATACGATGGAGTAAAAAGCGTCACCGAATTAAAGGCCGATCTGCTCACCGATTTGCAGGAGCGTTATCGTGAACTCAAGGCGGAGGGCAAGGACGATGAAACCGCGTTTCAGATGACGGTTGCAGGGATCGGCGACATCGAGCAAACGATCCTGGAGGTTGCCAACCTCTCCCGCTCGCTGCAGTGGCAAGTCGTGACCAACTTTAGCGGCAGCAACCTGGCGAAAAGCGACTTTGCAGGTGTTACGGCCCATAAAGGGCAGTTTAATGGCAGCGCCTTGCACGGTTCTGATTTTTCGGGCGCAGATTTGACCGGCAGCTCGTTTAAGGGCAGCGATGTACGTGATGCCAATTTTGACGGCGCGAATCTGACGGACTGCAGTCTGTCCGCCCTTGACCTGACGAATGCAAGCTTCAACAAGACGATCCTTGTACGCACCAACTTCAGCGCGTCAGGCCTTGACGGAGCCAAATTCACAGGTGTAAGACTGACCGACGTGACGTTAACGACGACCGATCTTAGAAAAACGATTTTTGAAGGTTGTTTATTTGATGGAGTGGACTTCAATTACTCCGATCTGAGCGGGCAGTGTTTCGACGGACAGACGTTCATAGGTGTTAAGTTTGACCGAGCGGCATTAAACAACGTTTCGTTCAAGGGCGCTACATTCAAAAATGTTTCTTTCCAGTCCGGGTTTACAATTTCCAAAAAGTACTTTCGTGCGATCAAAACCATCTGCTTTGACGGCGCAACGATGGATAAACTGACCTTCGCGCTGCTCAAAGGCATGGAAGCCGATTTGTCAAAAGTTACTGTCATTTAATAAGGGAGGGAATCCGATGCAAACCGTGCAAACCAAGTCCATTCAAGTAAAAGGACTGCAAAAATCCTACAAGCAGCTCCAAGTGCTGAAGGGCGTAGATTTCGAGGTGGAGAAAGGTAGTATTTTCGCTCTTCTCGGCTCCAACGGGGCGGGCAAGACAACGGTTGTCAAAATCCTCACCACGCTGCTCAAACCGGACGGCGGAACCGCCGCCGTAGGCGGATTTGATGTTGCTTCAAAACCCGATCATGTGCGGCAGGTGATCAGTCTGACCGGGCAATTTGCCGCCGTGGACGAAATGTTAACCGGCCGGGAAAATTTGATTATGATCGCCAAGCTGCGGCACCTCAAAAATCCGCGGCAGGTGGCGGACAGCATGCTTAAACGCTTCAACCTGACAGACGCCGCCGACCGCAAGGCGTCTACTTATTCGGGTGGTATGCGCCGCAGGCTCGACATTGCCTTGAGCCTTGTAGGAAATCCGCAGCTCATTTTCCTCGACGAGCCGACAACCGGGCTTGACCCCGAAGCACGCATCGAGGTTTGGAAGCTTGTCAAAGAGCTTGTCGACGGTGGCACGACCATATTCTTAACCACACAGTATTTAGAGGAGGCTGAGCAGCTTGCTGACCGGATTGCCATACTGCATGAGGGTAGAATTATCGCCAAGGGCACGCTCGATGAACTGAAAAAGCGGTTTCCGCCGGCAAAGGTGGAGTATGTGGAAAAACAACCTTCATTAGAGGAGATATTCCTCTCCATCGTGGGTACAAAGGAGGAGAAGTAAATGGAGACGGCAAAAAACCACTTTTTCAGCGATATGGGCGTGATGCTTGGACGTTCCATGCGCCATATTTTCCGCAGCATGGACACCATCATCACGGTCTGCATCACTCCGATTGCGATGATGCTGCTGTTCGTCTATGTGTTGGGCGGCGCAATTCAAACCGGCACGGATAACTATGTGAATTATCTGCTGCCCGGCATCCTGCTGATTGCGATTGCTAGCGGAATATCCTATACGGCTTACCGCCTGTTTCTGGATAAGCAACGAGGTATAATTGAACGGTTCCACTCCATGCCTATTTCGCGTTCCGCCGTGCTGTGGGGGCATGTGCTGACCTCGGTGGTATCCAACGCGATATCCGTTGTCGTCATTATTCTCGTAGCGCTCATTATGGGCTTTCGTTCGTCGGCGGATATACTGTCCTGGCTTGCCGTAGCCGGTATACTCGTGCTGTTTACGCTGGCTTTGACCTGGGTCGCAGCAATTGCCGGACTGTCCGCAAAATCGGTGGAAGGTGCAAGCGCGTTTTCCTATCCACTTATCTTCCTGCCGTTTATCAGCTCAGCGTTTGTGCCGACCGAGTCCATGCCGCTTGTTGTTCGTGTCTTTGCCGAAAACCAGCCGGTGACCTCGATCGTGGAAGCCATCCGTGCACTGCTGTCAGGTCAGCAGGTCGGTAATGATATATGGATTGCGCTTGCGTGGTGCATCGGGATTATGCTCGTGGCTTATATCTTTGCGATGAGGGCGTATAAAAAGCGGATGTGAAATAGTTAAAGTTGGATTTGCAAGCGGCCTGTCCTCTCAGGATAATTACAAAACTTTAAAGTATTCTGTTACTTTTCCCTGTTTTATATCCTGTATATTGGTTAAATGACAGACACCGTCATAAATTTTCTTTTTTCCTGAGAGGAGCTACACAGCATGAGCATAAAATACAGAACAAAATCAGCGGCGAAAACGGTTATAGCCATGGGCATCATGGGTGCGGCGGTTTTCGGCACAACTGTCCCCGCCTCCACTCCGCTCATGTCCGCTTCAATCGCCAAAGCAGCTGCAGCTAAAAGCGACAGCGTAAGCGCGGAGCAGAAGCAAATGGCCATTGATACGCTAAACTCCTTCTATAAACCTGCTTTGAAGGGACAATTTCCGGGAGCCGTCAGCGGCTTTACGGTTGGCAAAACCAAACGGGCTGAAGTGATCAAAAAGTTCGGGGAGCCTGCAGAAAAATCAGGGAATTTTGAATGGTATACCGCCAATATGGGAAATCCCGGTTACGCTTTTGCCTATAAATCCGGTGTGATCAACGAAATACGCTATTTTGGCACAAATGTAGAACGGCAGACCAATATCGGCGGCATCACGATCAGCATGCTGTGGCAGCAGTGGTCCAAGCCAACACACAGCACCACTATCCGCAGCGGCGGTAAACAGCAAATCAAAGTAACTTACCTCAGAGGCGATTACAAGCTGGATTTTATTTTCAATTCCATGACCGACCTTGATCATATCAATCTGACCCAAGCATAATTTACGAGCTGCGGCAGCGCGACGAACGGCATCCACCCTCTTAAGCGTTGCCTTGACAGCTGCTGCGAAACAGCAGCAGCTAGCTAATAAATTCGGAAACAGAGCAAGCCGACGAAATTAACGGGAATGTTGATTCAATAGAGGAACGACGCTTAAAGAGCCAGCGCTTCCTCCGTAATTTTTCTAATATCAATGGTAGAGCTCATACCATCATTCACGATATCAGGCAAAATCCTTTGCAGAAAATAACCTACACAGTGCAGCCGGATGTCCTTGATTTTAACGAGTGCACTGCGGTACATAACCACAAACTCTTTCTCGTTGTTACCTCGCTGCAGCTCGGCAAAAGCCTCATACACCTGATCAAGCTTGTCGGCGACCTCCAGAATCAAGCCCTCTACGGACTGATCCTTGCCCTCACGCAGCTGTCTGCGAAAAATCGTCTTGAACTCCTCCGGGATATTTTCTTCGATAAAATGCTCCACCATGCCTTCTTCAACATGCTGCAGCATAGAGCGAAGCTCCATGGAGTAATGCTTAACGGGTGTCTTGATATCTCCGATGAAGATTTCGCCATAATCATGGCTGCTTGTAATCTCGTACAGCTTCTTCCAGTCTACGGTTACACCGTGCTTTTCTTCAATATCCGCCAGCGTCTTGGCATACTGCACGACCTTCCATGAGTGGGCAGCTACGCTGTGCTCCTCAAATTTAAACTTTCCGGGGCAGCGGATAATCCGTTCCAGATCGTTCAGTGACCGAAAATACGTATGTATCCCCATGAATTAGCCATCCTTTGTCTAGTGTATGGATCGTCGATATACCAAAATCAGTATAAATCACATATGTTAATAGAAAATTAATTGCAGCTTCATAATTTCCCAACTTCAAAATCCGCAGGTCATGATGGCCTGCGGATTATCTATTCTGTCCAAATCGCAGTTTGGATAAACTATGTAAAATCGATCCCCCGCACCTTGGCAAACACCATCTGATTCACTAAGGTACCGTCATCTTCACGCTCCCAACTGCGCAGCACGCCTTCCAGCGTAAATCCCGCCCGCCTCGCAACAGCGGCGCTGCGGCTGTTGCGGTCATCGCAGCGGATTTCCAAGCGATTTGCGCCAAGCTGCCGGACAGCAAAATCCGTTATGCCATGAACGGCTTCCGTGACAAGCCCTTCCCCGGAACGGGACGTTCTGATCCAGTAACCGATTTCAAACCTGCGGACATTCCAGTCGATCCGGTGCAGACCACAGGCGCCGAGCACTCCGCTGCTTTGTTTATCACATATCAGCATCATCATATCCGTCCGTTCCAGGAAGCGAAGCCTGCCACGACGGACGACCCTCTCCGTTTCCTCCGGTTCGGGGATTACACGGGCAAACGGCATAAATGGGCGGAGTTCCTTGAGGCTTTCCCGGATCGCTGCATTCAGCGGTGCGCCGTCCCCCCACTGTGGGGCCCGAACCAACAGTCTTGCGGTTTCAAACTGCTCTGGAAAATCCAGCAGCAATGGATCGATTTTCATGATATGTCCCCTCCTTAGTAACTGCAACGATATACGAAAAACATCCGGTGTTCAATCTTGTTCCATTTGCAAGGTTCCGGTGAAAAAGCCCGACCACAATCGCCTGTCCGGTTTCGCCCACCAGCTTCTGCAATCCGGCCTTCTACATCCAAACCCGGGATTGTTGGCCCACCGCTTAATGGGTAACCGAAGACCTGAAGTCATCGTAGCTGGACAAGTCTGCATGGTAATAGACAACGTCCCCGTCCGGAGCTGCAAATTCATGACCATATTTATCCTTGGCTACATTGCTGTACCCTTCCAGCTGCCATTGGTTATCCAGTGGCGTGTTATCCCCCGGCAGTCTGTAATACCGCAGATGTGGAGTAGCCGATCCGTCCTGGTAGGTTTCAATGTTGAAGTTGACCACGATGTACCCGTCCTTCAGGAAAATGGGTGAGTTGTCCGTCAGCCTGTTGGTTCTGCCATACTCCGCAATATTGAATCCGGCCGGAACGACATAGGGAGCGGCTGGCAAGCTATACTCAGCATACCACTTTTGAATGGATGCCACTGCACGGCCCGGATCTACCGTTTTCGGAATATCGGATGTTGGCCCAATTAAAGTCCGCACCCGCTGCGTGAGATCCAGCAGGCTGTATGAGCCAATGGTATTCTTCTTGCCTGCTTGTTTCATGAAATCGGTAAAGCCATACGTCGCAACGTATTTCGCAGTATTGCTCAGCTCGGTCGAAACAATGTTACGCATCGGGCTGTTTAGAACCATACTGCGGGTCACTGTGTCCTGGCTTGAACCGATTTTCACGAACTTTTGACCTGTGGTCTGATTGTGGTAATACAGATCGACTTTCTGGCGATTCGTTCCATCTTTATTCACGAAGTAGAATGTCGGCACGACCTTCACGTGGTTTTTCGGGCCGAAATGATTGCCTTTCGTCTTAAAGTCAAATTTAAAGGAGTAGCCGGTCTTAACGGTTACATTCTTATACCCGCTGTTCGGGTGGCTTCCTGGCCGGATCGGCAGGAGATACGGGAACGTATTTCCACGGGGCGCACCGTCAATGGAGTTCGGCCCGACCCAATAAGCTGCATCAGTTGGCTCTGAGCTGCCTTTTTTCGTCCGGAACACCGTCTCCCAATCATAATCTGTAATGTCCGTCACCTTGAAATCATAAAGGCGCCCGATCACTTCCACGGGTACCGTATTGATGGCCACATGGTTGGCCAAATCAAGATTGGCCATGGACTGCCATGTAAAATGATCCGGCGCGTTCTCAGCGATGGAACGGAAATGTACGGTATATTTTCCTTCATCGACCCATACCGGCATTCTAAAGATCGTCTCAAGCTGTGTTACCGGAATATCGATCCAAGTATTGGCCGGAATGTACTTCCCCTTATCCTCGTTAAATACATCAAATTCGAAAAGAACCTGCTTGTATGCGGTGTACTTCGCATAATCCCGGTTGCCATAACCCCTGATTTCGCGATGCGGGCCACTGGTCGGAATGGTGACAGTGAACGGTCTGTCCAAAACCAGCGCGGCTGTGCCGACTGCCGGGAAGACCTTCTGGTTATGCTCCTTGTCATTACTCACCCCTGGATACATCACCACCGGGGTATGCACCGTGACGCTATTTAAATCTTCAATTGGCTGCCGCATATTTTCCGGATCGCTCAGGCTGCCGTCCAAAGGCGAATACTCAATCGTGCCGATGCTTTTATTGTCTGCTTTGTTGGTTTTGGTTACCGGAATGACATTACCTGGACGGTACAAGGCGTTTTCGTCAATGCTCAGCGGTTTCTTGATCTCTCCTGGCTCCTTGGTCTTGGTTTTGATCATGGAGCCGTCCATCACCGTTTCCCCGTTGAATACCAGCTTGTCGTTACGCACATCCAGCTCCGGTGCCTTTTCTTCAGCATAGCTCTGCAGGTTTTCATCCGGAACATCCGGCTCGCTGCTGCCACCGTCAATCGTCTGGCTTGGCGCGGAAGCCGATACCGATGACGGCTCCGGGAGATTCATCACTTCTGTTTCCACGTCCATCGTCGGTACTTTGTAGGAGCTGCCTGGCTCAATGACGATACCGTTGCCCTGAAAGGCGTAATTATTGAGCTTGGCATTTACAATTCTATACACCTGCAGGTCAGGAATCGTCCAGTATGAATAGTATCGGACGATTTCATAGGATGGGGTCACGGTGACGCTGCGCGACTTGTTAACTGTACGTGTCTTCGTTTCGCCCTTGCTGTTTTCATACTCTTCCTTTTCCGTCCATTTCAGCCTGTATGTCTTGCTCACGGGAACAGTAAAAGTACACGTGCCGGTGAACTTTTCGAATTTGTTGTTGTATAGGTATTCCTTCGCCCAGACGTTACCGTATAAGCTCTCTGAGGTTGGGATGCCCTTGGCCACTTCAAACTTTTCAGATCCCCGTACGTCCGCCTTGATCTTCCCGACTGCGCTGCTGTTCATTAAGCTGCCGGTTTTGACTCCTGCAGACTGCGGAGGGGTACATACCACCGAAGGCTGCTCCGGTTCCGGCTCCGGAGGTGGCGGACACTGCGTCCCCGTTTCGGTGCCGGTTCCTTGGCCTGGCCCCAGGCAGGCTGCCTTGTAATACAGGTAGGCGGTGTAACTCTCGAAAGAACCGTCATACGTGAAGCTTGGAGCGTTTCCCTGCTGAATGGTGCCGCCTGGAGCTGTCCCTGTCGTGCTTTTCTTATACCCGACGTATGTAAAGGCCGGATTGGTTGGTGGCGTGAAGTCGTAGGCTTGGCCCACCACCATGGACTCTTGCCGTGGCGGGAAAATGCTGGCCAGAGATTTTCCATCCTCCGTGAAATATTTCACGGTGATGCTGGTATCCAGTTCGATTTTGAACAGGATCGGAACGTATATCCTATACGCTACCGTACTTTCAGCACAGGTAGGTCACTGTTCCTGTTTTACATTCTTAGGTCTTGGAGCATCTAAAAGCATATTGACCGTGATCGGAATGGTCGTGGTATCCGTGCCAATCCCTTGTTTTTGAAAGGACCTAATATCCGAATCACTTGTCCCGCTACTAATAGCCTTTTGGTATTCTTCATACGTATCTGAACGAGATTCTTCAAAATACTCTACCGGATCTCCAGGATAGTTATAAATCCGTGCCTCTACGTTTTTAATTGTCCGGTTCGGGAATTGAAATTTATAGGTGAATTTGGCATCGCCGCGCATCCCCTTGTTCGGCTGCCGCCCTCCGTCCGTCCAAACCAGCTCCCCACCCTGTCCGTCTGTACTCCCCCACATTTCGTAATACATCATCCCGACAAGGTATCTATAATTCTTGTCCTTATAGTATTTCAGCGGGGTGATCTCCGTCGCCGCCTGCACTACATCGTTTTGGAAAAGGGGCAACTGCAGAAAGAACAGCATCCCCACCATTGTCGCCGTAACGATGCGTTTCAGCTTGCTTCTCATTCCCATGAGCTTAGTTTCCTTTCCATGGGTTAATCATGAGAGGAATGTAATCTGCAGATGCTCCATCGAATCCAATGTACTCAATATCTTGTATAGTCAGATACTTTTGATCCACAATTCCATGCAGGTCTTTATCCGCCCTTGACCATATTGTATAAAAGCTGTACCTCGTACCGTCACCATTGTTTACGGTCATAGAATCCATTGCGTACCGGTAACGGATGTCCTTTTTCTTGGTCAGGTAGAACAAATTCCCTGCACTCGAAGTGGTCTTTGACCTGACTTTAAGGTACACATTCGTTGTTTTCGGGTCTGTATACAGTTCAATACTGTAAATATCCCGAACGAACGTAGCTGGTAGGTCACTTCGCTTAAAAACAATGGCCTTTTCATAAGGCTTCTTTTCTAGATTTTCAAGTAAATCCGGGGCGTCCGTAAACCATTTCCGGTACGTATCAAGGCTCGCCGGCTTCAATCCGGATTCCTCGAGCGTCGGCACATCCTTCGCCCCAATCCAGACCCAACGGCTGAGCTTGTCCCATTCTACCGGCTGGCCAAGTCCCTCGCTGACCAGGCGCAGCGGCACAAACGTCCGGTTCTGCTGCAGAACAATCTGCGTGTCATACGTCTTGGTTTGGCCATCGATGATAGCCGTTTTTTGGCCTACGGTCATGTTCACTGTATGCTCGTTATTTTGGATGGACACGGACAGCTTACTGCCTGATTTGGTCCAGCCTACTTTCGCGCCCAGAGCTTCACTGACAAAGCGGATCGGGACCATAACCCGGTCGCTGCCATCCTGAAACGGCTTCGCATCCGGAAATGATATCTTTCTGGCGTTCCACAGCACTTCAATGTCTTGTTTGCTGCTTACGGCCTGGGTTGGTGCGGCGATCCCGAACAACAGAATGGCTGCCGTAACAGACAATAGAAATTTTCTCATTGCTTACTTCCCCTTTTCTCAATCGTTAATAGGTTAAACTATCATTTCTTAGGAGAAATCACACCTAAAGAATGACATTTCTTCAAAGTATATCGGTTTCCTTTATGTGATTTGTGATTTACATGCTTTTTCTTCTCTATGTGCATGTCCACCATTATCTGCAGCAGTTCTGTCCGGTCTCGTTCAATCAGTTCCATGAGCGATTGGTCTGAGCGTTCCTCCTGGATCTCACTCAGTGTATCCAGCACCTTCGTGATCTCGGTTTCAAGTTGCGCAATCTCCCGCATCGTGTGCTCCAACAACGTTTTCATCATGTGAAATTCCCCCCTTTCAGTGAGGCAGATCGTACTCCAAGTGACTATGGATTTGAAATCAGCTATGCTTAACGCCTTAATGTCACTCCTACTCTGCTCAGAAACAAAAAAAGCACCGTTCATCAGCCACGGGTATAGGCTGGTAAACGGTGCTTCCGTCACATCACATATTTTTACAGTTAGAATATCACAGCACAGCAAAACAGACAAGCTGTTTCTGCAAAATCATTTGGGTGTTTATTGCGGTACGGCTCTTAGACTGGTGCATCATAGCTCACAAGATAAGGCTGAAGTTCCGTATTGTAATGCCCGATGCTGTACTCCACGATATGACCATCTACACTGTAAGAGTATCGGATACGCTTAAGTGTAGGGGACCCTTCCGGTATGTAGAGCAGACGAGCAGTTGCGGCGCTTGCCGTACCAACGGTAAACGCATCGCGAAACCGGTCCAGGCTGATATCATTTTCTTCAATCAGGTCATACAGTGATTGCATGTTGGCATCCTCATCACCTGTCACGGCAACGGCCGCAGGAGCGAGGTAATGCACATAATGAATATACGGATGGCTATCGAGCAGATACAGCCTCTCCATGCGCAGGCAGCGCTCCCCGAACAGCTGAAAAGACTTGGATTGCACATCATTGGTTACCATTTCCGAACCGAGCAGCTTCTTCTCAATCCGGTGGCCTTCATCGACAAGAATTTCCGTAAACCTTTTCCCTTTGGACAATCGGGACAGGGAACGATTGCGAAGCACGGTCGTGCCTACACCGCTTCGTTTTTCCAGATAACCCTCCTGGCATAATTCCTGCACCGCATTGCGGACCGTCACTTTGCTGACGCCAAACTCTTTTTCCAACTGCGGCTCGGACGGAATGATCGTCCCCAAGGGATAAATGCCGTGCAATATCCGGTCCTTCACAATTTTCTTAATTTGCAAATATAACGGCCCATTTTTGCGCGTAATGGACAATCCGCGTCACTACCTTTCCACGTCAGGCATCATTTGGGTCATGGCCTTCATCACTTCGGCCTCGGATGCATTCGGCGTATCTCCGGACACGGTATGTGCCAGCGCCGCGGCGGCTGCAGCAAAATCAACGGTGTGCTTCGCGGAAAAATTCTGAATTTCTCCATGAATGATGCCGCTCGCATATGCATCTCCCGCCCCTATACGATCATACACCATAAAGGTGAGCGTGTCCGAAAATTCAAATTGTCCGTTCTTATAGATGTACCCCTGCAGAGAGTGACTGTTATCACGGTTGATGGACCGATGCGTCCCGGCGGCCACTGAAATGCCGAACTTACTTGCAACCTGCGGAATCAAGTCCAGCAGCTGCTCCTTCCGCTCAGTAGCATGCGTTTCCATACCGAGAATATGCAGCGCATCTTTTTCATTCATCATGACCACATCGGCCAGACCGAGCATCTCCTCATAATGAGGCTTGGCCAGCGCATATCCGTCATCTCCCCACAAGGAAGGGCGGTAATTGCAGTCGAAGATGACTTTTCCGCCCGCCTGCTTCACTGCTGCGGCCAGTTTTTTCATATGCTCCCGCACCGTGTCGTTCATCGCCAGCGTAATTCCGCAGAAATGCATGATGTCCACGTTCCCTGCAATGTCTGCCGGATCGTAGCTGTCCGCCGGAGCCTGGTTAAAGCTGCTGCCCAGCCTGTCCGTATACGTCACCCGGCTCGGGCGCATGCCGAAGCCGTTCTCCAGAAAATACATGCCGACAAATCTTCCGCCCCGCTGGATCAGCGTGGTGGACACTCCCAGCTTGCGCAAATACGCCATCGCCGCTTCGCCCAGCGGATTGTCAGGCAGCGTCGTGACCAGATAACCGGTATGACCAAAGCGTGCCAGGGCGGACACAATATTGACTCCCGTTCCCGAAAAGGTATACCGGAGCATATCTGCCTGTGCCAGCGTGTCATACCCGGGCACCTGCAGCCGCATCATCACTTCCCCGAATGCGGCTACACGCTTATTCATATTGATCCACCAGCTTTTTCATCGTTTCGTACAGGAACTGTACGTCCTTGACATTCGTGCTGCCGGTGTCCTTATCAATGATGGAAGAATACACATGCGGGATCACCTTCGGAACACCCGCTTCAAGTGCAATACGCAGGATCTCTTCGAAATTATCCAGATCAATGCCGCCAGTAGGCTCAAGGGCAAAACCTTCCTCACCACATGCCTGCGCAACCGCCCGGAACTCATCCTCCAGCTTCAGCCCCTGCATCGGGAAATATTTCAGCGCATTGCCGCCCATATCGCGCACGAGCGCAATCGCCGCTTTCACAGGCACGATGGCATGCTCGGACAAAGCCGCACTGACAGGGCCTGTGGAAATGTTCACATAGCCGGGACGGCCGCATGGAGATACGAGGCTGTTAATCCAGCTGTCACGGCTGCCCAGATTGGCGCGAGTCGCTCCAACGGCTGTGAACACCTGGTTGATGTGTGTACCGCCATAGCTTTTCGCGATTTCCGCCACGACGGCCGCCTGCCGGTTGTCCCCAGCTCCAAGTCCGATGGACACGGCGTCTTCGATCGCTACTCCATATTCCTTCATGGCAGCGACAGCCGTCTCCGCATCCGGATAGTTTTTGGACAATACGCCGACAATGACATGACCTTCAGCGGCTTCGTATACTTCACGGGCGTTCTCAATGCTGCCTGCCAGCACGTTAAGCGCCGCACGGTTTTTGTAAAGACGTTTTTCCATCAAAGACATATTAGTTTCCTCCTACAATTTCCTGAATTCTGGACACAATCACCTGGATGTCATCCCCTTGAAAAGAACGCGCATCCAGATCGAAATATCCCTGTCGTACTCCATAGTCGCGTGTATAGATAGCAATGTTCCCTTCGCGCAATTGGTCATTCACCTGTCTGGCATCAATGCCAGCCTCGGCCGCGTTAATCTGGATACGTCCGCGGAAGATTGCTCTGCCCGCCTCGTCCTGCACAATGCTTACCCGGACGCCCGGCAGATCATTCAATGCCATGAGCGCCTGCAGTGATTCCTTCTCCTGCTCGCTTTTATCCTCTTTGCGGGTATACTCGTCGAGCGCCTGCAGCAAGCCAAATGTCGATTCCTTGCCAACCTTCATGCTGCGCCCGATGCCGTGCAGCTGCACCTTGAGCCACTCGATATATTGACGCTTGCCGGCGACAATGCCGGAGGTCGGTCCTTCAATGGCTTTGGAGCCGCTGTAAATGGCCAGGTCGGACACCTTGACATATTTGTAAATATCCTCTTCCGCCGCCGCATCCACGATGAGCGGTACACCCCGCCGCTGCGCAACTTCCCAGGCTTCTTCCACGGAGATCATGTTCTTTTGCACACTGTGATGGGATTTTACATACAAAATAGCGGCCGTCTGATAGTTAATGGCGTCTTCAATATGCTCCTTCCGGCCTTCATTGGCATATCCCACTTCAACGAGTTTACCTCCGCCCAGATAGACCATAGTCTCTACAGGCGCGCCAAATTGTACGTTATGGCCCTTCAGGATAATGATTTCATTCTTGGAAACCGGGTCCTGATGAAGCCGTTCGCTCAGGCGTTTGTTGCCCTGGGTCACGATGGCTGCGACCGACAGCGCAATGCCGCTGGAAGCCGAGTTGACGACAACCGCCGCCTCCGAGCCCAAAATTTGCGCAATATGGTCGCCGGCTTTATTTACAAGATCAGCAATTTCCACGTACTGCTGGCCTCCGGTTTTCACCGCCTCCATCACCGTATCTGTAGGTGCCGATACCCCCAGAATGCTCATGCGGCCGCTTGCGTTAATGACCCGTTTCAATCCGTATTTAGCAAGTAAAGAATGATCCATGAATAACAGCTCCTTTAGCTTCAATATATTGGTCCGCAGTCCGTTCCTCGCCTTCGGAATCGACAAGCACAATTGGCTCCTGCTTGACCGCAAACAGCGTCAGATTGGCATCGTCCCCGACCTGAATGCGGCCAAGCTCCGGCTTGCCAAGCCAGTCAGCCGCTTTGACGGTGACGGCATGAATAATCTCTTCCAGGCTGTAGCCCAGAACTAAAAACTTGGACAGCACGTTCGCCATGCTGTAGACCGGTCCGTTCAGACGGTTGCCCCGGTAAATATCGGTGCTGATCGTGTCAGGCTGAATGCCGTTTTGCTTGGCATGCTGGGCCACCCGGAACGAGAAGCTCGCCGAGCCATGGCCGACATCCAGATGCACTCCCCGCTTGACCGCATCCACCAGCACGGACAGAGGCTTACCGGCTTCATCGAACAGATTGTTCGGCTTGCCGTTCAGGTAGTGGGTGACCACGTCCCCTTTGGCGAGCAGCGGAATCACCTCTTCGATGTGCGGCGGAGCCGAGCCGATATGCACCATCAGCGGCTTACCGGTTTCCTCCGACAGCTCACGCGCCAGCTGCAGCGGCCGGATGCCGCTGTCCTTCACCACACTGCGGCTGATGCGCGCCTTCAGACCGACAATGAAATCCGGGAACAGAGCGACGGCCTCCTTGACCTTTTCCTTGTCGATCCACCCCAGTTGGGACAGCTCATCTACCCGCTGCAATCCGATGTGCGAGATGTTCAGAAATGCAAAACAGCGGGTGTTCGCAGCCACCGCGCTTGCTTGCAGCTCCCCGATCCGGTCAGCACCGCAGCTGCCTGCATCGACGATGGTCGTCACCCCCTGCTTGACGCCAATCTCGTCAATTTCATCTCCATACGGGTCAAAATCCGGAAAAGCATGCACGTGCATATCAATCCAGCCGCTGGATACGTACAGCCCGGTGCCGTCAATTCCGTCATTTCCCGGCAGCGTGCCTCCCTGGGCAATCTCTGCAATTTTCCCGTTCTCGACAGCAATATCGGCGGATTGTCCATTGGCGAATTTCACATTGCGAATGACTAAACGTTCAGACATGTACTCCTTCCTTCCCGAACGGCGTCCCATCCTTCATAAGGCGATAGCTTGTTTGGCTCCCTCTTCTACCGGAGCAGCCGCTCTTTATAGTTCAACAATACCACAGAATGAGCAATAAAAGAATATAACGTTATAATGTTTTAGTGAATTTTTTTTATATGGATGTTGGGAGGCAGATCAACACCACATCCGGACGCTTTGCACCATTATCCCGTTTGATCAGGTAAGCGAGAACCGAGAAACAGACAAGAGCGGGATAAGGGGATATTCGGTGGATAAGCAGACAGGTACGAGATCATTAGACGGGTGTAGGACAAGAAGCAGGGTTAAAGAAAAAAAAAGCGAATTTAGGAGAAAACTGTAATTTTGCTGCAACCCCTTACTCCTGAACAAAAGGGATAATCGTGCAGGGATACCCAACCACAAACCCTATAGACAGCCACCTCAGGTTTCATTTATTAAAACAAAAAGACCATAGCTCATTGCTGTGGTCTCTTGTTTCTTTATATCATTCGCCCTACTCACTTCAACTGTCCGTCAGCGACCTGCCGCTGAACCGTTTGATCGCTTCCTCGGTCACCGGCGTGATGAGATTAATCAAGTTGCCGTCGGGATCGCGAAACAGCACAGCACGGTTCCCCCACGGCATCGTGGTTGGTTCCTTTACCCACTCTTTGACAAACGGCTTCATGCGCTCATATTCGGCGTCGACATCGTGGACACGGAACTCAATGATGACAGTGTGATTGTCGGCCGCCACAGCGGAACCAGCGCCGAACAGTGGCACCGTCTGGGAGTGACCGATCGCCAGCGTGCACGATGGCACAACGAATTCGGCAAAGACGGGCGCGGGGCGTGCCGCTGAAACCCCCATGACTTTCTCATAAAACTCGACGAGACGATCCACGTCGTCGGTAATGATGCGTACAGAAGCAAAATTCATGAGATACCATCCTTCCTATAATAAATGATTCAATACGGTATTCTATCATTTTGAGTCAAAATACTTCGCATTTATCTTCTATTCCTTTACGGTTACTTACTCCGAGTATAAAATAACGCTACTGACAACGGTATGTCAGTAGTATTCTAACATTTTTTTGGGTTTCCTCCCGAATTCGCTTTCGAAATGGGTCAGTATTACGATATGTCTTGATTCTTATCTTTCCAGAAGTGCTCATATTTTGGTGACACGCAAGTTCCAGCCCTGATCCCTCATGATCTGATACTTTATATCTCCGCACAAAAAATAGGCCGCTGTTCACAGCGGCCTTCGTCTATACGCCAATCCTTGAAGCCTCTCATGACTAAAGCCACGAGATTCCTGGGTAATCCATTCTACTGAACAGAATTAGCATGTGATATGCCGCCAGGCTATCCCCGCAGTCCCTGCGGTTCTTGCAACTATTCAGTCAGAAATCTTTTGCCTTCGGCAAGGATGTTTTTGCTTGCATTGACATCCCGGTCATGGTGGCTGTGGCATGCTGGACATTCCCACTCCCGCAGACGTAGGTCTTTGACCTCTTTATTTTGATAGCCGCAACACGAACAGATTTGAGACGAGGCGAAGGTTTTAGCTACAGCCACAAACCTGCGTCCGTACCATTTAGCCTTATACTCAAGCATCTTTCTAAATCGATGCCAGGATACTTCGCCAATGGCTTTGGCTAACTTGTGATTCTTCATCAGATTAGATACCTGCAAATCTTCCACCGCAATCAGGTCGTGGTTTTTGACGATATGCGTTGAAATCTTTTGCTGGTAGTCTGTTCGGGTGTTGGTAATGCGTTCATGGATACGAGCCACCTTCACCCGTTGTTTGTTCCAGTTAGAGGAGCCTCTTACCCGTCTGGAAAGAATACGTTGTTCCCGAATAAGCTTGTGCTCCATTTTCCGCAAAAATTTCGGATTCTCGAACACTTCACCGCTGGAGAGAACTGCGAAATCTTTAATCCCCACGTCAATCCCGACTTCCCGGTTTGTTTGGCGTAGGGGCTCGATGTCGGTTTCCACCAACAGTGAAACAAAGTATTTGCCCGAAGGATTGCGCCGGATCGTCGCATTGATGATACGGCCTTCCACTTCCCTGGACTTCGCAAATTTCACAAGTCCCAATTTGGGTAGCTTTACCTTATTGCCTATGATCGAAATATTCTCATTGGTGTAGTTGGTTTGATAGGACTGCACCGGATTCTTTTTACTTTTAAACCTTGGCGCATCATTTTGTTTACTGAAAAATTTTGCAAAGGAATCGGCCAGATGTTGCAAAGCATTCTGCAAAGAAAATTTATCCGGTTCTTTAAGCCATACGAGTTCTTGCTTCAATTTCGTCAATTGAGCAGAGCATTGGGTATACGACAGTCCTTTGCCTGTACTATGATAGGTTTCATTCCATAATCCCAGAAAATGATTAAAGACAAACCGGGAACAGCCCAGCGTCTTGTTGATGAGAACGATCTGATCCTGGTTAGGGTAGATACGAAGCCTGTAGGCTTTATGGACAAGCATATTCTCACTTCACCTTCTGATCTTGAATATACTTTCGGATTTGTTCTTCGGTATGCTCACTGACGGTAGCCACAAAATAAGAGGGATTCCACAAGTGACCACCCCACAGTTTTTTCTTGAGCTGTGGAAACTCTTTAAACAGAAGTCTTGCGGAAATCCCTTTTAACACTTTGACCATGTTGGGTATGGAATGTTGTGGCGTGCATTCGACCAGCACATGGATGTGGTCCTGATCTGTTTCCATTTCAGAGATGGTAAAGTTGTAGTCGGACGCGACTTGCAGGAGAATTTCCTTGAGTCTGGCGTCCACTTCATCCGTGAGGACTCGGTGTCGGTATTTCACGCACCATACGATATGGTATTCGAGGGCGTAAACGTACCCTCTGCCACGTCTAGTTTCTGCCATAGTTTATCACCATTATCATTTTACCATACGTCATAGTATAACACACCATAAATATTGATAAATTGCAGATTTTATTTAAAATTATGTATACCATATGTCGGTTCATTGACATGTTAAGCGACATGCCTGAACCGAAGTTTTCTTACTCATGACTAAAGTCGCGAGTTTGCGAAAACTCTTTATCAAGGAAAATGAAATATAAACGGTGAGGTACGGTTTTATTTGCCAAGATTAATGATATACTCTACGGTTTGTGGATCATAGTGGGAGAAGAACAAATTTTCGCCTGTATCCAGAGCAGCAATTTTTTCCATCTCCTCCACTGTCAGTTTAAAATCAAATACATTGAAGTTTTCTTCCATTCTATTTTTATTGACCGTTTTTGGAATGACTACTATGTCTCTCTGAATCAAGAAACGCAAAGCAACCTGGGCTGTAGATTTGTTATATTTATCGCCAATTTCTTGTAAGGTGGAGTTCGTAAATAAATTGTTCTTTCCTTCTGCAAAAGGGCCCCAGGATTCGATCTGTGTATTGTATTTTTTCATAATTTCATGTGCTTTTACCTGCTGATTGAAGATATGGGTTTCCACCTGATTCACAGCCGGTACCACTTCGCTGAACTCCACCAGATCTACATATCTATCCGGATAGAAGTTGCTTAACCCAATTGCTTTGATTTTACCTTCTTTATAAAGCTCTTCCATCGCACGGTATGTTCCATAATAATCATTAAATGGTTGATGGATCAGCACTAGGTCCAGATAATCAAGCTGAAGTTTGTCCATGGATTCCTGAATAGATGCTTTTGCTTTTTCATAACCTGCATTGGAAATCCAAACTTTAGTGGTGATAAAAAATTCTTCTCTGGGCACTCCACTTTTCTTGATCGCACGACCTACCGCTTCTTCATTTTGGTAGACCTGTGCAGTATCAATGGAACGATAACCCACACGGATAGCATCAAGCACGCATCTTTCGCATTCTTCCTGATCGTGAATCTGGTAAACACCAAAGCCTAAAATCGGCATCTTTACTCCATTATTCAAGGTTACAAATTCCATTTCAATTCCTCCTTAAATTCTTAGTCTTTGTTAGCACTACAATCACCATACCTCATTCGTGTTACACGAAGGCAAGTGTTTTATAGAAATTGATTCATTATTTTCTTTGCACTCGCTTAACACTTTCGAGTAACATGAAGGCAAGAGGAAATATAGTCGTAAATTTATTTGGAGGGATTTTATGTACACGGTAAAAGAGGTGGCTCAAATGCTTGACTTAAGTGAGCATGCAGTTCGTTTTTACACGGATAAGGGATTAATACCAAGCCTATTGCGAGATCAAAATAACAATCGCCTATTCAATGAGGAATCCGTCAATTGGCTTATCGGTGTCAAGATATTAAAACAATGCGGAATGTCTATTGAAGATATTAAAACTTATGCAGATCTTTGTTTAAAAGGGGATTCTACAATTCAGGAACGCTACGAGATCATTTTGAGACAAAAAGAACGTGCCCTTCTTCAATTGCAGGAAGCCAAAAATACAGTTGATTATTTGGAAGCGAAAACCAATTATTACCTCAACATTATTGAGGGTGTCATTGCTGATAGCTCCAACCCCGCAAAATGGCCTCTAAAATATGAAGTACATGAGGTTTGGGACTCTGTCAAGAATGCTGGCACCAAATAACGTTGCTCACGTGATGCTCCGAGAACGAGGCATTTCTCCAATTGCGGGTCGGCGGGTCTCTCCTTCCAAGCCGGGAGCGAAATCATGGACAGCCCCTTGAAGCAGCGATATGACCAATTGAGCCCCTATTTGAATGAACGGCAAAAACGACTGTTTGTCGCCACCGAAGCGCTGGTATATGGCTGCGGGGGTATTGCGTGGATCGAGAGGGAACTGGGCATCTCGCATAAAGTGATACAGGCCGGCACCCGGGATTTGCAGGACCCGGAACCCCTCGATTCTGCACGCATCCGGAAACCGGATACCGATCCGCCGCTGCGTTGGACGTTCAAAGGCACACGAAAGCTTGCCGAGGCCCTGCGGGACATGGGACATGCTACCAGCAGCTGCTCACCTTTCACTCTCTGAATGGATGCACCCGGATCATTTGAATAAAATTCCGCGCTGCGGCAGGCAATTCCTCATTTTTACGGGTACACACCGCAATCGTATTCTTCATTTGCACCCCTTCTACCTCAACCCGGCACAGCTCCCCGCGTTCCACATCATCGCGCACGACCAGCGACGACACAAAGTTCGCCCCGTACCCGGCAATCACCGCCGTTATAGCCTCATGCAGTCCGTTAAATTGCAGGGAAATCGTTGGGGCAGGCGCATTGTAGGTACGGCAGAGGGAAAATAACCGCTCCCGCGTCGAACTGCCTTCCTCCCGCATGACAAACGGCTCCTTCATCATCTCAGTCAAAGATACCTTCTGATTGGCATAACGGTGATTGGGCGCCACCACGAACCACAGCTCATCCTGAAAAAGCTCCTCTGTCTGCACGGTATCCGGATATTCCTCCGGCCTTCCCCCATAAACTGCGATGTCTGCCTCCAAATTCAAAAGCTTCTCAAGAGCGCCGCTGGAATTTGTCGTGGTAATATTCATTTCAACCTGCTCATACTGCTTTTTGAAGTGGGCAAGCCATGCGGGCATGAGAAAATGAGCAGGCAAAATGGAACCGTAAGGAAAAATCAAATAAGGAGCAGTGATCAATATGAGCCATTCAAACACATGGACCAAGGTAGACGAGTATATCGGGGAAAAGCTGATTGAACATGATCCCGTTCTGGAGCAGGTGCTGGAGGCCAATCGGCAGGCAGATCTACCGGCAATCGATGTATCTCCAAGCCAGGGAAAGCTGCTGTCCTTGCTGGCACAAATGGCAGGAGCTACACGAATTCTGGAAATCGGCACTTTGGGTGGCTACAGCACCATCTGGATGGCCAGAACGCTGCCTGCTGACGGAAAAATTGTGACACTGGAGCTGGACCCGCACCATGCACAGGTGGCCAGAGCCCATTTTGCCCTTGCAGGCCTTGGGGAAAAGGTGGAATTGCGCTTGGGCAATGCCCTGGAGCAGCTCGCTCAGTTGGACCGAGAAGGAACAGAACCCTTTGACTTGATCTTCATCGATGCCGACAAACCGAACA
This sequence comes from Paenibacillus medicaginis, assembly GCF_042138635.1. NCBI lineage: Bacteria > Bacillati > Bacillota > Bacilli > Caryophanales > Paenibacillaceae > Paenibacillus > Paenibacillus medicaginis. The sequence goes on from NZ_JBHIRY010000013.1 coordinate 39,746, forward strand.
ATCCGGCTTATCTGCGGTGGGCACTCCATTTTTCACACCCTGGTACGGTAATCATCGGCGACAATGTCATCCGGGAAGGCGAAATTATAAATAAGCACAGCACAGACCCCAAAATACATGGCGTACGCGCCTTTTATGACCTCCTGGCTGAGGACCCCCGAATCAATGCCACAGCCATCCAGACGGTTGGAAGCAAAGGTTATGACGGCTTTGTGCTGGGCCTTATAACCGGTTGACACTCGCTTCACAAATATCCCTCTTTGCCTGTCTCCATATCCGTGGATTGTTCCGATTTGTGAAGTAATTACTTGAAATAAGAACATATGTTCCGTATAATTACATTAGCAAACCAGGGATGAATGAAAAAATTTCAAGCTATGGAGATACGAACATGGACAACTTTATTAAGGAGATCCGCAGGACCAGCCGTAACGACAAGCAACGTTCCAAGCTGCTCATTAGTGGCATGAAGGCTGTGCTGCAGGAACGCAAGGAAGAGAATAGAATCAAGCGATGGATGAGGATGTACCGGGACAAGAAACGATTGACCCGCAAGTTCAAGCCCTGATCCCTCATGATCTGATACTTCATATATCCGCACACAAAAATAGGCCGCTGTCACAGCGGCCAACTTGTTTTTCTGCACTTCAATATACTCCGCCCATCCTGATACTCCCCTTGTCGCCTGCTTGAGAGGATTCGGCAATGATTTGGGATAAATCCTCTATCCGTGGCAAAGCCGGATGTTCCATAATGAACTCATGCAAAAACAAAGGAGAGATTATCAAATGTCCAATGTTAAGGGAAAAGTTGTTGTTATTACAGGTGCAAGCAGCGGAATCGGTGAAGCAGCCGCCCGCCTGCTGGCCGAGCAGGGAGCCAGCGTTGTTCTGGGAGCAAGACGGACGGAAAGGCTGGAAGCACTCGTAGCCGAAATCCGTTCCAAAGGAGGCACTGCAGAATATCGTGCCCTGGATGTCACCAGCAAGGAGCAGATGGATGAGTTTATCAGCTTCGCGCAGAGCAAATTCGGCCGTGTCGATGTGCTTGTGAATAACGCGGGCGTAATGCCCCTTTCACCGCTGGAAGCCTTGAAAATCGATGAATGGAACCGGATGATTGACGTCAATATCCGCGGAGTGCTGCACGGCATTGCCGCCGGTCTGCCTGTGATGAAGGAGCAGGGCTTCGGCCAATTCATTAATATCGCATCTATCGGAGCCTATAGTGTAACTCCAACCGCTGCGGTATACTGCGCTACCAAATATGCGGTCCGTGCCATTACCGACGGGCTGCGGATGGAGGTAGGCGGCGCTGTTCGTGTCACTCTGATTTCACCTGGGGTCACGGAATCCGAGCTTGCCGACAGCATTTCGGATGAGGAGTCCCGCGAATTCATGAAGGAGTACCGCCGGATTGCCATTCCCGCAGCCGCCATTGCCCGTTCTATCCAGTACGCTATCGAGCAGCCGGACGAGGTGGATGTAAGTGAGATTATCGTGAGACCGACGGCGAGCCCGAATTAATTTTTTTGTAAAATAGGGGGAGTCCCAGGTCAATTGCGCCTGTTGGGACTCCCCCGATCTGTTATTTCCAGACACGCTTTAATTTCAGTGCTTCCTGCGCATAACCCCAGACCGAAATCGGGCTAATCAGAAATTGATAAAACAGGGTGAACAGAATGAACCCCCTTATATTTCTCCGTACCCTCAGATTAAGCGTCCGGAATACATACCGCTGATAACGGTACAGTAAATAAAAGCTCAAAAAAGTTATCGGCAGTACCAGCAAAGACATCGGACCAACAATCCAGTAAATGCCAAAAAATGCGATGAACATCCCGGGAATCCAGGCAAAGGTGTAAGCCAGATCAATCAGGAGCATGGACAGATTTACACCCGTCAAATACTTGGCGAAGATGCTCGGCTGCTCCCATGGCTTGACCGTCTTCAGTCCTTCAATCATGCCCCGCGCCCATCGGCTACGCTGGCGGGCAAAGTGCAAGAGGGATACCGGGACGGTCGTAAAGGCGACGGAGAGCGGCTCAAAATAGACACGGTAACCGGCCTGCAGAAACTGCCAGGTCAGTACGATGTCTTCCCCGATCACATCAGGCCAGCCGCCTGTAGCACGAACCACCTCCGTCTTGTAAAGGCTGAACGCCCCTTGGGCCACCAGAGTCTGCTGATACAATCCCTGCAGCCTCTTGACCGAGGCAATGGCGAGAAAATAATCCCACTCCTGCATTTGTGCCAAATAATTTTCGCGACTGTTGCGCACCAGAACAGTGCCTGCTACCGCACACACATCCGCAGGAGAAGAAAGCATCCGTTTGACAATGTATTGAATAGCGCTCTTGTGCATTAGCGTATCCGCATCCAAAGTCAGCACAAGCTCTGTTTCCACCTCAGCCAACCCCCTGTTCAAGGCATGGTGCTTGCCCGGCCTCTCCTCCCGCAAAATACGCAGAGAAAGGCCAAGCTCCTGTCCGACGGTGTCGGCGGTCGCTGCGGTCAGGTCTGTCGAATTGTTGTCAATAAGAATGACCCGGATCTGCCCGGCATAATTCTGTGCAGCCACCTTGCGAAGGGTACCCGCGATTCCCTGCTCTTCGTTCCAAGCGGCGATGAGAAGCGTAACCGGTACCTGCGGATCATCAATCTTATAAGCAGGCTGTCTGTCGAACAACAGGCTGCTGATCAGAAAGGCGTTCAAATAACCGGGAATGTACGCCAAACCTGTGATGACAAGAATGGCTCCGGGGATGGTAATGATTCGCCCCAGGTCCTCGACCCAGCGCAAAGATAAAAAAATGGAGAAAAGCACCCATAACAAAGCGATGCCGTGACAGATAAAAAACTTGATTTTTACGGGGATGTAAGGGAGTGTGATTTTCTCCTGCTGTCTTTGCCCATCCTGTCTCACTTGCTGTTGCTCCTTAACCTCTTACATATGGGAGGCATCATGATGTCGAATAACTCTGAAGTCCCCCATATCTTAAACTTTTTCGTACAAAAAAACAGTATATAACTTCACCCATAAAAGCCATATTATGTTATTTTAAAATAACATTTTTATTCAATTCCAATATCACAGGGCAATGGTCACTCCCCATAATGTGACAGTCGATCTGAGCATCCTTTAACTGCGACTCAAGGCGCGAGGAGACCAGGAAGTAATCAATCCGCCACCCGATATTCCGTTCCCTGACCTTGGGCATGTAAGACCACCAGCTATACACTTCTTTTCGATCTGGGTAAAAATAGCGGAACGTGTCCGTAAAGCCGGATTCCAGCAGCTTTGTAAACTTGTCCCGCTCCTCTAAGGTAAAGCCCGAATTGCCCATATTGGACTTCGCGTTTTTCAAATCAATCTCCTGATGGGCAACATTCATATCACCACAGACGATGACAGGCTTGTCCTGATCAAGAGCCATAAGATATACCCTGAACTGTTCCTCCCATTGCAGCCGATGCTCCAATCTGGACAAATCGCGCCGCGCATTGGGAGTGTACACATTGACTAGAAAAAAATCGTCAAATTCCAGCGTGATCACGCGTCCTTCGGTATCGGCATCCGTCTCCCCCAATCCGTACGTGACCGCCAGCGGTTTGATTTTCGTAAATACGGCCGTTCCCGAGTATCCTTTCTTCTCGGCATAGTTCCAATATGAATATACTCCGCTGCCGAGCTCCAGACTGATTTGTCCTTCCTGCAGCTTCGTTTCCTGTACGCAAAAAATATCCGCATCTGATGCATAAAAGTAATCCGTAAAGCCTTTGTTCACGCATGCTCTCAATCCATTTACATTCCAAGATACCAGCTTCATGTTCAATTCTCCTTACCTGTTTCCTGTGACCCAGTTTAACATACCGGGCCGGATTTAGTCTGTTTGCTCCCCGGTTTCATGTAATCTTCACGGATTGCAGATCCAATCCAAAGCTTCGCGGAAGAGTACCTCCCTTTCGCTGCAATGGCATACAAGATGGCCGCTATGCTGGATCATCAGCAGCTTTTTATCTGCTGTTCCAAGATGCGCATACAAGTAAGAAGCGCTGCGATTTCTGACCAGATGATCGTTTGTGCCCTGTACAATGAGCACCGGCTGCCTAACCTGCCCATAAAAATCAAACGACTCGCGCACCAGCCGAAAATATTCACGCGTAGCCCTTGGCGGTGTTGTTATTGCGTTTCTGGCATAAGCCCTTAGCATTTCAGCCCTGAAAAGTGTCTTGACAATTTCGCGCGGATTCAGAGGAAATACCGGTGTGGACAGGAGGATCAGTCTGCCGATTCTTTCACCATATTTGGCTGCCAGATGAACAGCAATCAGCGAACCCGTCGAAAAGCCGATTAAATGGACCGTTGAATGCCGGGCCAGCAGACTCACCAGTTCCTCCTCGGCGCGGCTGATCCAGTCCCTTCTTCCGGCTGCGAGCATATCCTCACGAGTTCCCCCGAGACCTTTCAAAGTAAAAGTACGCGCCGTACAGCCATGATCGCGCAAGTACTCCGCCAGCGGCGAAACCTCATGCTCCCCTCCGGTAAAGCCATGAATTAGCAAACAAACGGTCATCGCGGCTCAGCTCCTGTTATTTGTCTCTTTGTAATATCATTGTAAAGCATGGCCCCGGGTATAACCAAATAGGCACAAGCGAACCATATTTCCTGACGGTTTAGGCGCTGATCAGGTTCAAAGCATATTAAATTTGAAATATTCATTTTTTTGTAACTTCCCGAATGGCTGCAAACGTTTTATTTCAGCTATATTAAAAAGAAAACTATTAGAGGTTGTTCAAAAAGTCATCTTTTGATCACGAAGGAAGTCAGGAAGCGGACTCGACATCGAATCTTGAATTCAGCCGGGACTTCCGGTGCTCACGTACCCCTAGTACGCTCCGCTCCTCAGTCCCTACCTTCATCCAACCTTCTCGGTGCTGAAAACCTGACTTTTTGAACTCGCACTATTAGTAGGAGGTATTCATTTGTCAGGACGCGTCTTGCAGTTGCTGCGTTTCGTCGGCAATTTTGAAGCGGTATCGTATCTGCTGCTCGTTTTTATCGCAATGCCCCTCAAATATTGGGCGGATCAGCCTTCTATGGTCAGCGTGGTCGGCATGATTCACGGCGTTTTATTCATCCTGTACGTAGTGGTCATTCTCGCAGCACTGCTGCTGCGGAAATTGACGTTCAAGCAGGCCGTCCTCGGCTTCATCGCCTCGCTGCTGCCTTTCGGTCCTTTCGTATTCGACCGCAAGGTGCTGAACAAGAGCAGTATCCCTGCCGAGCCTGTCAATCCCAAAGCCTAAGAACATATTCCAATTCAAAACACATATTCGATGTAAAAACAAAGAGAGCCGGGGCTGTTGATCCCTGGCTCTCTTTCTCACTTATCTGACCGGCTCTTGTTCGCTTCTTCCCGTTCAATAAGCATGTCGGCAAACAGATCGATCTGCTCGCTGATCGCGATCGGGTCATAAGGGTAGAAGGTATCAAAATTATTCGAGAAAAACCGCTTGCTCTTCACGGCCTCAAGATTCCTCCAGACACCGGATTTTTGCAGCTTTTCAAGGCTTTCACTTGTTCCGTCCGGATCATAGTTGGTCAGGAACATGTAATCCGCCGCATATTGGGGCAGTGCCTCCAAGGAAAGAAGTTTGGTTCCTTCTGCTCCCTGAATCAGTTCCTTTTGTATGATCTCAGGTGCTTTAAGCCCCAAGGCATTATAAAGGGCCTGTCCGCCGCGCCCGGCATTGTCCCCGAATGCATACAATTCATTCTTCGGGGTCAGCTCGTATATGCCGAAGGTTGCGTTTTCGTCGATAATGCCTTTGATTTTTTCCCGTCCGGCAGCCGCTTTTTCCTCATATTTGCTGATAAACTGCTCACCCTTCTCCGGTTGGCCTGTTAAATCCGCAAACAGCTCGACTGTTTGATAAATATCTCTTTCCGCATCAAACGGAATATGTACCGTCGGCGCGATTTTGGACAGCTGCTCATATTGATCATCATACATGACCACAATCAGATCAGGCTGCAGCTCCAGAACAGATTCCGCGTTAATCGGCGTTCCTACATCCTTGACCGTCTTCATTCGGTCTTTTATATACGGATTCTTGAAAGCATCACTTCCCGAGCCCACTACAGGCCCCTCGACGGACAGCAGCGCGCCTGTATAATAATCGGTTATGATCCGCTGTGGCTTGGCAGTAATCTCGATCGGTCCTTTGTCTGTTTCGAAAACCCGTGTTTCATTTGCAGCGGTTCCGGTGGAGGAAATCCGGAAACACAAAAACGGGCCAAGTCCACTGAAGTGTGACCCGCCCGTTTCAAAGATGATCCATATCCGTATTGTGCTGCTTTGACCGCAAGAGTAATACCTCCTGTTAGAATTGAGTTCAACGTATCATCGTTTCGTGAATACGCTTACAATTTACTGTGGAACAAATCGTTTGCTATCTGGATCCACCCCCATATTGAGAGATACAGAGGAATGCTGAGCAATGTTGCCCACAGCAGGCCTAGCCGAAAATCTCCTTCATGTCTCATGGGAATTCCTCCTCACGATTGAGCTTTTGGTACCGCTTACTACATATTATATACCCAACCAGCGAAGTTACCACTCCTTTTTTTACACACAGAAAACATTTGGGCCATACAGAAAAAAAGCAGACACAAGGTTAGTTCGCTCCTTGGTCTGCTTGGGTGTAAGGAGGGCTCGCCTGCCTTACAGTTGATAAAAAGTCTCCAGTTCGCGCACGATTTCAGCTTTATCATACTCGACAATCTTTTGATGCTGCGGCAGCGTGAACAACTGCTCGATCTGCGGCGGGAATGGCTGCTTGATATCCACGAGCCGCACCGCTTCATCAAATTTCGCCGGATGCGCCGTTGCAAAGGTTACGGTTACTTCCCCTTCACCGGCTTCTGCCTCATATGCCGCAATGCCGCAGGCTGTATGCGGATCAAGAAGATAGTCATAAGATTTTTTATAGTCTCCGATCAGTTCAAGACATTGCGTATTGCTAGCTCCATAGGCCGCGAAATCCTGTTGCACCTTGACCAGATCCTCAGGGCTGATCGTAATCTTGCCGTGTTGCTGCAGCTCCTTCATATATGCGGATACCTTCTCCGGATCCTCACCCAGGAAATAGTACAGGTATCGCTCAAAGTTGCTGGCCACCTGGATGTCCATCGACGGGCTGTGGGTCATTTTGAAATCACCCGGCTTGTACTCTCCCGTCTTCACAAAGCGTTCCAGGATGTTGTTCTCGTTGGTGGCAATGATCAGCTTATTGACCGGAAGCCCCATTCGTTTGGCTAAATAACCGGAGAAAATATTGCCAAAGTTGCCGGAAGGCACGCAGAAATTGATTTTCGGAAGCTGTTCTCCCTTGTTGATTTGCAGGTATGCATAAAAATAATATACGGTTTGGGCCAGAATCCGTACAAAGTTGATGGAGTTAATGGCGCGCAAATGGTATTTGCTCTTGAAATCCAGATCCGCGAACAGCTCCTTAATGACCTTCTGGCAATCGTCAAAGTTGCCTTTGACGGACAGATTCAGCACATTTTCATCGTCCACCGTCGTCATCTGCAGTTCCTGCACCTTGCTCACCTTTTGATGCGGATGCAGAATGCAGATCTTGATGCCTTCCTTGCCACGCACACCCTGAATGGCCGCTGCACCCGTATCGCCGGAGGTTGCCCCGAGGATGTGGATGATCTTGTTCTGTTTTTTCGATACATAAGAATAGAGCTCACCCATAAACTGCAGGGCGACATCCTTGAACGCAAAAGTAGGTCCATGGAATAGCTCCAGAATATACAAGGAATCATTCACTTGATGCACAGGTGTCACTTCCGGCGTCCGGAAGCTGGAATAGCTGCGGCGGACCAGCTCCCGCAAGTCCTCTTGCGGAATCTCATCATTGATATACAATGAGAAAATTTCCAGAAACAGCTTCTCATAGCTGAGCGTCTTCCATTTTTGCAGCGTGTCCTCCGTAACGGCCGGAACTTCAACAGGCACCATCAGTCCCCCGTCGTCGGCCAGCCCCATAAGCACCGTGTCTATGAATCCTTTAGGTTTCACTTGTCCTCTTGTGCTGATATACTGCATTGTCCACTTTCCCCCATTTACGTAAATATTCAAATCCGTTAAGTAAAACGATTTAAGAAAAAATTCCACCAGGCGCGGACTCTTATCTTAAATGTACATCGGTATACTTTTTTTAAATTATTGTCTATATTAACCTGACATGTGGCTGTAACCAAGCATTATTTTTGTTTTCGCAAATTATACCTGCCGGAAAGCACACAAATTGCATTTCAGGCGGCATAACACCCCTTAAAATGATACAATGGCAGGGCCGGATGCTGCAATATATCCGCCATGTCCCTTGCTGGTCCATCGGTTTCATTTGCCAGACAGATTTTACATAATAGGAGATGTGCATCATAATATGGATAAGATCATTAAGCTCGCAAATTACAGGTGATATAAAACATGCTGAAATTCTACTTGTTTCCGATCTCATATGCGTTTATGACCTTCCCAATTGCCGCACTGCTGTTTACGCTGCCGTTTCTTATTGTGCAATATCGCAGACACGGCTATATTCACAAGACCCGAGCATTTATGCTATATCTTTTTTTGCTGTATCTGATGAATATATTTTATCTTATTCTGCTGCCCTTTCCTGAAACACGGCATAATACGCCGCTCGCGGACGGCAATGTACAGCTTGTTCCGCTTCATTTTATTCAGGACATTATCCGGGAAACGAAGGTGGTTGCAGATGAACCGTCTAGCTATTGGCATCTGCTGCGGGAGCGCGCCTTTCTGCAGGTTGCGTTCAACGTAGCATTGACGGTGCCATTTGGCATGTTTCTCCGCTATTATTTCCGCACAGGGTGGATAGTTTGCCTTTCTCTATCCCTTCTGCTCTCGCTTACATTTGAGGGTGTTCAACTGTCCGCCACTTTGGGATATTACGACAATCCCTACAGAGTGGCTGATGTGGATGATCTGATCGCCAATACGCTTGGCGGTATCACCGGTTTTCTGCTGGCTGGATGGCCTGCGGCGCATCTTCCCCGCATGGACCGTTTGGATGAAAAGGTGGACCTGTCCGTCAAACGTATATCCTACACCAGACGTGCTGTCGCCTGGCTGATCGATCTTGGCGTATGGCTCCTCATTTATGCCCTGCTGATGATCTACCATACGGAAGCAGCTTACTGGGTATCCAGTGGGATTTATTTTATGCTCATTCCCTTCCTGACGGGCGGGCGCACGCTTGGCAAATGGACGGTCCGCATCAAGCTGACGGGCAAACGCGGCAGAGTCTCCCTGGCGGCGCTGATCATCCGCTACGGAATACTTTATTGGGTGATAGGTGGAATTGGCATCTGGCTTCCCATCTTATCCCTTCGGGTCTCCGATCTGTCGTTCATCATGACCGCGTTTGTAGTATTCATAGTTATGGCAGCGTTTGTTGTTCATATCGTGACCCGTATTGTGAACAAGGACCCGCTCCTATTCTACGAAAAGCTGAGCAAAACCTCCCATGTCATCACCTGGCCTGACAAGCATCGGGACAACAAAAGCCTGCAGACTACTTCAATGTAGTTTGCAGGCTTTTGTGCCGCGCTTTCTATCTTCTCCTTGGCATTCTGGATGAGCGCCACATCAGGAAGAGCAGATAAGGAGCCCCAAGCAATGCTGTTACGATGCCAGCCGGCAGCTCCTTGGGCATAATGACGATTCTGCCGAGCCAATCTGCAGCCGCCAGCAGCACACCGCCGATGAGAGCAGACAGCACCATGTTTTGCCGGTGATTCGCGCCAGTCAGCAGGCGGGCCGCATGGGGGGCCAGCAGGCCGATAAAACCGACCGCACCCACGTTGGCTGCTGCGATGGAAGCCAGCAGCACAGCAATTACGCCGGTGTACAGCCGGGTATTGCGGACATGCAGGCCGACTCCGGCCGCGCTTTCGTCGCCAAACGCCAGCAGATCCACTCTGCGGCCAAGCCACCAGGCCAAGGGCAGCAGCATCATCAGGGCTGGCGTAATCTGCAGCACCTCCGCCCAGCCGCGGCCGTAGGTGCTGCCTGCCATCCATGCCAGCGCAGGGGCAACGGCCAGCTTGGCGTGGATGATCATAAGATTGATCAGCGCCGAGCCGGCGGCGGCCACGGCAATGCCGACCAGTGTCAAAACGGTCGGGTTCAGCCCTCTTTTCCAGGAGGCGCTGTAAACCAGCGCCGCCGCAGCAATGCCTCCGATGACGGCTCCGGCCGGCACCCAGCTCACAGGCAGCTGTGGCAGCAGGATCATCAGGAAGAGGGCTCCCGCCCCCGCACCGCTCGTAACGCCTACAATATGCGGGTCACCTAGCGGATTGCGGACAGCGTTCTGCAGCAGACTGCCGCTCACGGCCAGCGCGATCCCCGACAGCCCTGCTGTAAGCAGACGCGGCAGACGGAATTGCAGCAGAATCTGCCGGTACATGTCCTCTCCTCCGCCGGATAATACCGCTATGACCTCCATAAACGGAATCGAAAGCGTACCGCTCATCAGGCTGAGCATCCACACGACAAGCAGCAAGATAGCAAAAAAGGCAACCCACAGGCGGTAGGAGCCAAACCTGAGCCTGCCTCCTGCCGCCATTGACGTAGCCGGGGTTCCTTCGACCTTGCGGGAGACGCGCATGGCAAGCCAGATCAGCCAAGGCCCGCCGATCATGGCGGTAATCGCGCCTGCCGGCAGCTCGCCATACGAATTGACGAACATGCGGGCAATCGTATCAGCTCCGGTCAGGAGAGCAGCCCCCCATACCGCCGCAAGCGGCACAAGCCCCGCATGTTTGGTAATGCCTGTCAAACGGACCAGATGAGGTGCCACCAGGCCAATAAAGCCGATGGGACCAACGACACTGACAGTGACACAGGCCAACAGCACGGCGGCGGCCATAGCCAGGGATCTTGCCAGCCCTACACGCTGACCCAACGAACGGGCAGTCTCCTCCGGGAGCAGCAGCATATCGAGCTGACGAGCAAAAAACATAGCGGCAACCAGTCCGGCAGCAATCCACGGCCAGGCGAAAACGACTCCATCCCAGTCGTTCTGAATCAGCGAGCCCGAGCCCCATAGAAATATGCCCTGGGTCGTTTGTTCATTCAGCAGCACCAGCGCGCTTGTGATCGAGGACAGGACAAGTGTCACGATCATGCCTGACAAGGCAATGCGCAGCGGAGTGCCCTTGGAGCCGCCTGCCAGCGCATGCACGGCAAGTGCGGCAACCGTGCCGCCGATCACTGCGAAGAGAAGGGAATAATGCCCCTGCATGACCGGCCAGAAAAGCATTCCCGATACAACCGCCAGATAAGCACCGGCATTCACACCAAGGGTTGACTCCGAAGCTAGCGGATTGCGGGTGACCGTCTGCATCAGCACACCGGCTGCCGCCAGCGCAGCCCCGGACAGCAATCCCATAACCGTGCGCGGCATGCGCACACTGCGAATAAGCTGGTGGTCAGGCAGATCCTGCGGAGCCGTAATGGCCTGGATGACAGTGGCCAATGAAATATCCGCCAATCCTTGAGTGAGGCTGATAAACGAAATGACAAGCAACGACGCAAGGCCTGCCAGCAGCATCCCAAGTGTGCGTATGCCCGTCCCGGTGCGTGCAGCCTGTTCCTGCTGCAATGGGGCAAGATTTCTGTTGAAGATGCCCATGGTTACTGTGTCAGCAGGTCGGCAGCTCTCTCAGCCAGAACTTTAGCCGATAGCGGGCCTCCATACGGCCAGGTATCACCGCCCAGGGCATACACACGGTTTTCTTTTACAAAATGAAGCCCGTTCCAGACCGGATTGTCCTTCAACTGGTTCTCAATGACATTGTCGTCATCCTGAATGATATGAATAAAATTGGCATCCTGCAGCGCAGGCAGCGCTTCAACATCTGTGGTCGTAAACCCGTAAAGCTCGAACTGTTTCGATTTGTACGCATTCTTGAGACCGATATGCTCCAACGTCTTAACTGCCAGAGAATTATCTGTGGATATACGGAATGTGACAGCATTCTGGTTCGTAAAGGCCATGGCAAGAACAAACGGCTTTTGATCGGCTCCTGCTTCCGTGATCCGCTTTTTGGCCGTTTCATACGCTTGGTTCAGATCATCCAGTACAGCCTGTGCCTCTGTATTTTTGTCCAGCACATCGGCAATGGTCAGGAATGTCGTTTCCATATCTTCATACTGGTCACCCTGTCCTTCTTCCGGATAAGGATTGAACAGCAGTGTAGGCGCAACTGCTTTTAAAGCATCATAGTTCGCCTCATGCAACGACTTCAGACCCAGGATTAAATCCGGCTTCAGCGAAGCGATTAATTCCATATTAGGAGCACCACGGTCGCCGAGATCCGTAACATCCCCGCTTATTTCCACCGGAGCGTTAACCCATTTCTTCATGCCTTCGATATCGGTAATGCCGACTGGCTGCACGCCAAGCGCCAATACATCCTCCGCAGCCGTCCAATCCAGCACAACCACGCGTTTGGGAACGCCTGTCACCGGAATTTCTCCCATAGCGTCCTTGAAGGTTCTTGTTTCCTCAGCCTGAGCAGCACCGTTCGACGCCCCCGCAGTGCTGCCTCCTCCTTCGGTAGCTGTGTTCTGAGCTCCGCAAGCGGTTAGAAAAACAGCGAACAAAAGAACGATCAAAAAAGCAGACGATTTTACAATACGCAATGAAATTTCCCCCTTAAATGTATGTAATGAAAACAAAATCACAATTTAATGATAAAGATTATCATTATCACATATCCGTTTTATGATAATCGCACTTATTAAGGCTTGTCAATTCATTTTGCTGTATTGTCAATTTAGTTTGCTGTATTACAAGGAGTTGTTTGAAATTCAGTGCTAGTCAGTCAAGCCGCCAGCCAATCGTGGCGAGGAATGTTAACCCTGTTCGGTGGCTTTGCACGATTATCCCGTTGGATCAGGTACAGAAAAACAGAAAACCGGGAACCGAAAATATACTTTTAGGCACGTTAAAGAAAACGATGGATCAAATGAGGCACGGACATACCGGCTGTTACGCTATTCAGGACCATTGGATGCGTCTATTATTTTTTTGATCATGCCTGATGGAGAAGCAGATCGGTTCGAGGTCATGAGACGATCTTAGGAGAAAGCAGAGTGTTTAGGTGATGTAAAACCGACCAAGAGAGAAAGAGGGAGAGGACCAAGGCACCGAAAAAATAAAAAGTCCCTGGTCCTCGTTGCCGCTCGAACCCGAAATTTCCCATTATTTCTTACTTCTTTTCTCGTTTCTCATTCCTTCCCCTGACCCCCAACCCTCAATTCCCACATCCTGATCAAATGGGATAATCATGCAAAGCTGTGTGGGGAGGCACCAGGCATCAGGCACCAGGCAACGGACGCCAGACACCACACACTATAGACGCCCATCTCACTCTGGCTGCTAGACTCCGAGGGAGTCGAACCCCCTGCTTGCAAGAAGTGTTCAGAACAAAAAGGGCTTCCGCCAGCCGTTAAGCCAACAGAAGCCTCATCATAATACTTAAGATTTTGCATGCAGACTGGTTTTGATGGCAGCATTGCGGTACACACCCAGCAGCGAACCCGTCAGGTCGGCAGCAAACAGCACCGCACGCTCGGCATCCAGATTCAGGCTGTACAGCACTCCGCTTTCTTCATCCTTAACCTCGATTTCGCAGTCCTCCCCAGTCTCGGAGATGAATATATACAGGCTGCCCTCGCGGAAGCGCAGTCTTGTGCCATATATACCGGGATGGTCTCCACCCTTCACCCATGTCAGCGCGGTTCGCGCCGCCCCCGCCTCCTGTAAAGCCGTCTCATAAAGCGACTTCAACACATCCGTCCGCTCGTTCAGCTCCAGTGGCAGTGGGCACCACATGATTTTGCCTTTGCCATGGATGAAGGTTTGCACCTCGCAGCTTCTGCGCCGTCCCTCATCCTGTGCGGGCACTTCTTTATTAAGCTCGCCTATTTTCTTGCCACGGAAGGAGGCGATATAACGGCTGCCATTGATAAAAACATTCTCTTCCCTTGTCACATTGGCCAGCTTCTGCGGTCCGGCGATGAATTCCGCTCTTGTTGTAGGCTTCCAGTATTCGTCCAACCCAAGCGGACCGGTGAACAGCAATGTGCCTCCTTCCTGCCCGATATGCGTCAGTAATGTATGGAAAGCCGTGTCACTGAAGTTATGGGCACTTGGCACAATAATGAGCTGCGGACGCTCTGTTACGAGCGAGTCCAGATGATATTCACTTAATGCCCGTATAGGCTGTCTCAGCTCGTAGCCCATTACCCGCGTGAGCCGGGCTGTCGCCTCACAGGCAAAACGGCGGCTGGAGAAATCATTGGAATACGGGAACACAACGGCAACATCCTCCAGCTCCCGTTCCTCGAACAGACCGGCAATGCTCTGCATAAAAGCGCCAAAGTCATAAGATACGTCCGCTTCCGGTTTCTGCGTGCCGTCCGCCCGTACCGCTCCGATGTTCGATTCACACACATTATCCATATAATAGTTGGTGTTCCACAGCCAATGAATGGCCCCCGCTCCCCCTGAAACAAAAGCATAGGCATATTTGCGTTCCAGCATATTGCGCAGCTCTTCTTCCGTACGCTTGGCCCGGTTATTCGGCTGTTCTACATACATAATTCCGGTCTCCTGCACCAGCAGCGGTTTATCCGGGCTTTTACCGAAAATGCCGTCCCACAGCAGACTGTCATTCAGCCACCAGGTATGTACGTTCGTATAATCCACACTTTCCGCATAAAACAGCGGGGACGGTCGCGGCCCCCTGCCAAGCGCTTCGTCCTGACCGACCGTAACGAGGTGACGGGGCTGGATCGAACGGATGGTGGCGCTCAGTTCCTCCGCCCAGCGGTTGTGCATGTCCATGCCGAACAAAGTATAATCGAGCCAGCGCGTGTTTTTCTTCAGTTTTTTGACATCCTCAATGTCGAAGGCAATATCCGTCTGCTCCGGCAAAGTGACGGCAGCAAAGTCAGGCAGCTCCGTAGCTGTCATATTCCAACGGTCCTGCAGCGCTTCGATTGATCCATGTCTTTGCTTCAGCCACTTGATATACTCAGCCTTCTCAAAAGGATCTCCGAGCGTGCGCGGTCCCGTAAAAATGCGCATAGGATCGAACAAGGAAGGCTCGTTGATCAGGTCCCACTGGACATTGGCCGTATCCTTATGCCTGGAAACGACAGAAGCGATAAACCTTTTCTGCGCCTGCACACTTCGCGGGTCAAGATACGGATTCAGCCCTTCCCATGCTGACGGGGCAAAGGCGAAAAACGTAAACGTAACCTCCAGCTTATGCTTCGCCGCAGTCAGGATAAATGCGTCAATCGCACGCAAAATTTCCTCCGAGGCGTGGCCGTCCTCGAACATCAGATGACGCCACGCGGTCCACAAGCCAGTTCGAATCCAGTTGATTCCCGCCGCCTTCATCGTCTGCATATCCCGGTCCCACAGCGCGGCGTTTGGCAAATGTACGAATTTTCTGCCGACATCCGAGGTCATATAGGTCATGCCCACCACGGGGAAGGGCTTGCCATCCTTTCTGAAATAATCGCGGTCTGCAGTCAAAAATTCTCCTTGCTCAAGCAGCTCCTTGTCATATCCCCAATAACCCTGGCGGAGGATACGACGCTCGCCAGCTTCGGAAACCACCGAGCAGATGATTTGATACAATCCGGGCGTCACATCCACAGGAATGTTGAAGGTCGTATACCGTATTTCATCCGTCGCGTGGATTTCCATGGTTTTATGCCACAAAGGCTCTTCTTCGCTCTGCCGGGTTACGGAAATCTCCGTGCTCCATTTGGTACTGTCGGATTTGCCTGAGCCAAGCGGCGGGGCAATTTTTTGAATCTGCAGCGTCAAATGAGCCCGTTCTCCCTCGTAATATACCGCATAGCTTGGCTTCAGCCAGATTTCCGTCACGTCTGCCGAACAATAAGCCGCCCATTCCTTCAGCGCTTCCAGTCCCTCTTCTGTCCAGAACTCCGCTTGCAGCGGCTGATTCGCAAACAGCCAGCGTCCCCCGGCGAAACGTCCGCGCACGTATTCCAGCAGCACAACAGGCGCGGAGACCTCTCTGTCCTCCTCTGAAACTCCGCTCAGCAATGACGAGATGCGGGCATTCATCGGCCCCGAAGAGCCTGTTGCCTGCTGCAGCTGATCTCTTTCATGTGTCACATGCAAAATCAGACCGAAGGTCGGTTCGACCGAAAACAGATGCTCTCTGCCCTCCAAAAGGGGAAGGTCCGGATTGTGACGGAGAAAAGCAGCACGACTGCCATCCACGACAAGCGCCTCATGAATCCCCAGCTCCTGATGGTAGGCCGTCTGCTCGCCTTTGCTGCTCCAGGCACCCCCCTCCAGGGAAACGGGCTGCTTGAACGGGGCACCGCCCATATGAATCAATCCGCCGCCTTTCAGCAGAAAGGACAGGATTTCCGGCCAGGCCTGCTTCGGGAAGTAAGCTCCGTGCAGATGAATGAGACAGTCTGCCAAACCGCTTTGCAGCGCGGCGGACAGCCCCTCTGCATCAACCATGGTATAAGTCCTCTGTAGTTGCTCCAGCTGCTCTCCTTCCGGTCTGGACCCTTCATAAGGAAAGGATGGATCATAAAAGACAATCGTATTTTCGGTCATGTTCACATCTCCCAGTTCATATCGTTTTTTAATCAATTTCGCAAATTCTAATGATTTCCTTCCCCATCAGCAAATTTTATAGCATAATGAGTTAAACCAATATAAAACGCTTTCAATCCTTACACCTGATGTAATTTCACAAAACATAAAGATTGGGGGGCATGGATCATCATGAACAGAATTCCCAAGCTGCCGAAGTTCACTACAAGCAGAATGAACTGGAATGATTTCAAATCAAAGCTGCTGCTAAGGTATACCTTGTCTTATATCCTTATTTTTCTGATCCCACTCACCGGTGTGACGATGCTCGCCTACAATAGTGCCATTGCCAACCTGCGTTCGGAAATCGAGCAGTCCAACGTCAACCAGTTGAATCAGGTACGCATGACCATCGACAGTCGCATGGCGGAGCTGCAGGATATAGCAGGACGCATCGCCTACGACGAGCATCTGACCCATTACATGGCACGCCATCCTTATTACAGCCGCGAAGCTATCAACGCGCTGGCCAATTACAAAGCGAACAGTCAAATCCTCGACGATCTGTTCCTTTACTTTCGCGGCGACCCTGTGATTTATTCCTCTGACGGTCATGCGAATCTTGAGGTTGTGTTTAATCAGAAGTACAAGTTCAGCAAATGGAGCCCGGAAGAACTGCGCCGTGATCTGAACGAAGTGGCACATCCGCTGATGCGCCCTGCCGAAGCGGTCAGTGTCAATTCCCGGCAGGAATCAGTCCTCTCGCTCATGATCCCGATCAAACCGAATGATCCTTATCCTTATGCAACGGTCATATACCTGATGGAGGAATCCAAGCTTACGGGTGTAATGGATTCTATTTTGAATAATTTTTCCGGCAACAGCTATATTTTCGATGAAAAAGGGCAGATTCTGACGTCCAACAGCCACGGGGCAGCCATTCCCGCAGACGAACTGAATAAGCTTATCGCTCTGGGACCCGGCATTCACAGCCAGACACTGAATGATGAGCAGCAGTCCATTGTGGCCGTACAATCTGAGGAAAATGGCTGGACCTATATGACCACCATGCCGAGCAGCCAATTTTTCAGCAGGATCGTTCATGTGCAAACCCTGATTCTGATCGTATTCGCCGCCGTTGCGCTGACCGGAGTCACCGCCGCCATTTTGCTTGCCAGACGGCAGTATCACCCGATTCACGACCTGCTCGAATTCGCCAGGGTGAAAACGGGCGCCAAATCTCCGGACACGTTTAAATCCGGCGGGGAATGGGAGTGGATACGCCAGACCATTCATGACTTCAGCGTGCGTATTGATATTCAGGAGCCTTATGTGCGCAATCATTTTCTGCTGACACTGCTCAAGCACGGAAATCCCGATGACGAAGGAATGGACAGCATTATCCGCTCCATGGGCCTGCAGTCGCCGCAGACGAAGGACAGCTATTTTGTCATGCTGCTGACCTGGGATGAATTCCCGGCAGCCTCCAGGTCGGACCTGGACCGCAGAATGATTTACAAGATGTTCAGCGACCTGGAGCTCCCGGAATTGAAGGCTCATGTGTATGGCATTGAATTTTCACCCTCAGATCCCTTCGCGCTGATCGTCAGCATTGCGGAAGATGAAGGTGCTGCGCTGCGCGAAAGAATCCAGGATACCGCCGATGCGGTACGGGCAAGGGTGGTTGAATCCTTCTTCCTCCACCCGTCCATCGGGGTGGGAACACCTTACGGTTCTCTTGGTGAAATCAACCAATCGTTTATTGAGGCGGCCACCGCCCTGGAATTCCGTATGCTTGGGGGCCAGGGCAGCATTACCTTCTTTGAAAATCTGACCAGTTCGTCGACCGAAGCGTTCTGGATTTCCAAAAAGTCACTGCTCAAGCTGGAACAAAGCCTTAAGCAGGGCAATGAATCCGTCGCCGTGCAGATGATCGATTCCATCATCGCGGACATCCGTAATCAGCCGGTATCGGCGGCGCTGCTGCGGTGCATCTGCTTTGATCTGCTGAACTCCCTGCTCAAAATAGCTTCCGAGTCCGGTATGACCGGTGTCATCCGCGACATTCCCAGGTTCACCTCCTTCGAAACGCTCGAGGAATTGGAAAACACCCTGGAAATGCTGGCCATGCAGATTTGCGCCCAGGTCGAACGCAAAGCCGAGCAACAACAGAATTCGCTGGTGGACGATATTGTCAGTTATGTCGACCGGCAGTTCGCCGATTACACCCTGAGTCTGGAACAGCTGGCTTTGAAGTATTCCATATCCACTTCCTATTTGAGCCGCTGTTTCAAGGAAAAGACGGGCTCCACCTTTTCACAGTACATTTGGCACCTGCGCATGAATGAAGTGATCCGGCTGCTGCTCACCACCGATGATCCTTTGAAGGACATTATTGAGCAGGTCGGCTATCTGGACACTCCCAATTTCATCCGCAAGTTCAAAAAAGAAACCGGCTGTACGCCGGGACAATACCGGAAGCTGTATGCGGACACACAGCTGGACACGGATCTGGACACGGATCACACCATCTCAGACTCCGCC
The DNA here is from genome assembly GCF_042138635.1 of Paenibacillus medicaginis. Taxonomy (NCBI): domain Bacteria; kingdom Bacillati; phylum Bacillota; class Bacilli; order Caryophanales; family Paenibacillaceae; genus Paenibacillus; species Paenibacillus medicaginis. The sequence goes on from NZ_JBHIRY010000013.1 coordinate 59,005, forward strand.
CACTCAGGGGCAAAATAGGGGAATCGATGACACGAAACACTTCTTTTGTATTAATAGGTCAACTAGATTGGTGGGCCTATTAATATTAGCGTATTTTGATAGTAACTGCCGGGAGAACGTAGAGTTTTTGGTTTTGTTACGAAAATTGTTCTCCCACTGCCTTCAAAGACTATAGAATCTGAAAGCCGCTCACAGGACTACTGAATTAATTAGTATGACTCCTGTTGCTAGAAACCATGAAACAGCTACATTAGCTAGAAATAGATGTCGGGTAGTTTCATCATGATATGCCAAACAGCTTTTGCCGGACTAGACCACGGAATATTTAGCTCTGGAGAATTTACGGCTACAGATTACCTATCACAAAACGGAATCCAAAGGTTCTGCAACGATCTGCGTATAGCCGATCAATGCGGTTTACGGTGAAGAATTAAAAAAAGAAAGGCAAACCTTACAAGGTGGCTGTGATCGCATGCTCCATCAAGCTTCTCCATACAATCTGACAAGAAAAAAAGACGGACACCACATAAATTTAGGGAATCCGCCCTTTCTATTAGCCATTTATATAATATACTTGACAGTGAAAAGTTCTCGCGTTTAAGAAGCAAGCGAATCCGCGTCCGGATGGGCCGATTTCTGCTTGGAACGAATAATTTGGGTTAGCGCCAGATGCGGGTTTTGAGCAAACAAGCGAAAAAGCGATTGGCGCAAGTAAACCGCGATCGTCGCCTCCGACACGATAGATTTGGACGGCGTGCGAAGATAGCGGAAGAATAGCGCAGGCGTACGACCGGAAAAGCGCAATGCGAGAAGCTGCACGATGCCCGTCGCGATGACGCTGCACATGACAAAGCCTTCGATGGCTCGGAGGGTCAACCGAATCCGTTCCCGATCTGACTCGTTTGTCACCTGCTCCAGCGGATCCGGCTCTCCTTTGCGACGGTAGCGGTTCAGCTTCGGCATCGACGCGCTCCAGAAGCGATAGCCGAACGCACCGATCACTTGCTTCATTTCCCGAAACGTACATTCGATCTTGAAACGGTATCCGTACAGCGCGATGATCTCCGCCGCCTCCAGCGTCAGATCGGTGCTGACGAGAATGGAGAGGCGATCGCCGTGCCGAACGAGGACGAAGCGCAACTCTTGATACAGGCCCTGCCCCCATAACAAATCCAGACACAGGAAGGAGACGGTTTCCTCCTTGCCATAGATCGTTACAGCAACGGTTTGAAAATCGGTCGCGCGCGTCTGGAACAACTCGGCAAGCTTCAACGTCTTGCCTTTCTTCGGCGGGCGGCCGCGGCCCGGCTTCTTCGGTTCAGGCCTTTCGTAGGCTACGGCATTCATTTTGGCTTTGGTGACGATCTGCAGACGTCCATCGCCGGCCCGATCTCCTTCGGCCAACCGCTGTAGCGCGGGGATGGACAGAAAATACCGATCCAACAGAAGCAGCGCCCCGCCGAAGGTGCGAGCGGAGACGAAGGCTTGCTCAATCATTTGCACGACATGGGAAGCCTGACGCTCCTTGGAATGGCCTGTCCATCCGAATATGGCTTTCACGCCGTCCTGCAGATTCATGAACAGGGGCAGGCAAAACCACTTGTTCGGTGTGCCTGCCAGAATGCCGATCGCGCCGAACAAATGGCCAAAGATGTACTCGCCCTTGGAAACATTTTCGGATTCCTGATGCAGCTTCTTGACGCCAGGCATCTGCCGTCCCTCCTTGGCTTGTTTCATGCCGTCGCCGACGAGCACGACCTGTCCGCGCACGTACAGGAGCGGAGCGAAACGGCGAACGGCTTCCTGCCAGGCAAGCCGCAGCGATTCCAGCGACCAAGCGGAGGAGCGGAAGAAATGGATCATCGACTCGTAATGACGCGGATCCAGCGACAGATCCCGGACAATGGAGGTCACACCAAGATGGTCGGAACGAACCATCAGACCAACGACAATGACCACGAACCACTGGAAGGCGGCCATGCGGGTGAAGCAAGCTCGAAATGCACACAGAATTTCATTCATTAATTTCAACATGGACTGGTCGATCGTAAGAAAAAAGAGTACACTATTCAAGTAACCCTCTCTTGCGATCTGCTCTCCTTTCTGGCCTGAGAACCTTAAGGATACTACAGATTCGCTTGATTGGGTTATTTTACTATTGGTCGATTTTTCGACAAAAACTTTTCACTGTCCAGTAACTCAACATGGTTCCTTGGCCGCATCCAAGATCAAGTATTTCTGGTTGTGTATGATACTGATTAATGTATCCAACCATTGAAAAATACCGTGGCAGTTCCCTTTTCATACTAAATATTTCAGTCCAATGCCCTGATTTAAACTCCTCGTTCCACGTCATCAAAGATTTTTCCCTTTTCTGATAGACCATTGTATAAAGCCCCCTCCGTTTGCCTATTCTGAACATGATAAATTAGAATCTCTTCAAGCTTCTGAATAATGCTCTCTTTAGAAAACTTTTTTATGGATTCTCTACATATTAAGGGACTCGGTAATGATACCGTTTCACTGAGAATTCCCTCTAGCAATAAAACCAAAGATCGTACATTCCCCGGCTCAAACAACCACCCATTCACACCATGTTGAACGATGTCACGGGGACCTACTGGACAATCACTTGATATGACGGGCAGTCCTCTAGCTAGGGCTTCAGCTAAAACTAAACCAAACCCCTCATAATCCGAGGTCAGTAACAATATAGAAGCTTGATTAAGTACTTTCCATGGATTCTTGTGGTATCCCAACCATTCAATTTTATTCGATATCCCTAGTTCCTCAGCAAGTTCCTTTAGCATAACAGCATCATTCCGATAAGGAACACTTGTGTCATCACCGATTATCTTTAAAACCCAGTTCATATTTTTAAAGGTTGAGAGTGAATTAAACAGAATATCCAATCGCTTCTGAACGTTAGATATTCTCCCTACGTAAGCGAAAGTCTTAATTGGTGGCCTTTCAATTATAAATCCTTGAGGATCCTCTATTGGATTTGGTAACAGGGCAATTTTTGTATTACCTACGACATTTCTAAGTTGTGCCTCTATGCCAGTGCTAATAGCCAAGTGGGCATCTGCCAATCGAAGAAACTCCACTGATATTTTGTCTAATGAAAAATGTACTTGTGAGATTATAAAAGGTCGAGGCTTCATCATATTTGCAGCTAGGCGGGCTACTGCTGTACCTCTCGAATTTAATGTGTAGATAATATCCGGTGGTAATAAAACTTGCAACAAACATTGGAATGCTAAAACTTCCTGAACAATATTGGGGTTTTCTGTATTGGACGCATATCGAACATAACAATTATGTAAGTCATTTATCCACGAGATGTTAGCGCAATCATTTCTATATGAAAAAATAACAATACACTCATGTCCCCTCTTAGATAACCCATCGATTATTGTTGATAATACTGTCTCCATGCCACCAGTCCCAAGCAAGGGGGGACAGTAAAAACAAATCCTCAAGGCATCACATCCCCAGTTATAGAATATAATTCCTGATACAATTTCATATTACAACAAATAAAATCATTATAATACCCCTAAAATTAGGAAAAAAACATATGATAATTAGACATTCAGCACAATATTGTATATTTAATCCACATATACTATAATGATTCCAACCTATTTAGAGGAGGTTAGTCCCCATGTTAAATGATTCCATAACAAGAAGGCTTAAAGAGTTAGGAATAGAAATCCCTGAAGCAAGTGATCCTGCAGCACGATATGCAAACTATGTCAAAGTAAACGGATTATTATTTGTATCTGGAAAAGGACCGGCGGGACATCCAAAGGGTAAGCTCGGTACAGATTTTACAACGGAAGAAGGATATGAGTACGCAAAACAAACTGGAATAGAAATTCTTGCTGTCGTAAGATCAGCCTTAGGTTCATTAGATAAGGTTAAGAGAGTCGTAAAAATCCAAGGTTTTGTGAATGCCTCGCCAGATTTTGAAGAACACCACAAAGTATTGAATGGTTGTTCTGATTTGCTCTTAGAAGCTTTTGGAGAAAATAAGGGCTCGCATGCAAGGTCCGTATTCGGAGCTGTTTCTTTGCGTGATAATTTGCCCATCATCGTTGATTCCATATTTGAATATAACACTACGGATTAGTCTTCATAATTCAAGATTGGACACCTGCTTTACACGAGTCAAAGTGATGGCTCGAGAGCGAGTGTTGGTGAAAATCGGCCACTATACTCGCTCTTGAGCCAAAATAATGACTTTCGTGATTCGGGATGCTTGTCGGCGTTTAACAGCGTTTAGGGTGCAACCCTTTTATATGACAACCAACCCTATGAAAGGTTGCATCAGCTGGATTTCCAGCGGTCGTAGGCTGTTTGATAGATTTCCGCCAGGCGGCCTCCGCCCATTTTGTTAATGGTCTCCACGTAAGTATTCCAGTTCGCAAGCGGCTCCTGGCCTGTCACAAACCGTGCCTCCATCTGCTCTACGTAGGTGTTCAGGTCAGATTGCAGAGTCGTGACCTCCGCCTGCTCTTCCTCGGTCAGGAACAATACAGGGAACGGGATTCTTGCCCCCCGGTCGAGCAGCTTCTCCTGTGATTGTTGAGCCACCCATTTATCAAAATCGGTGGTAAGCCCTTTGTTGATATCGTCCGTCATCATGGCCGGTGTCGGAATGCCGTAATTCGGCGTGATGGTGGCGCGGTAGTCTTCACGCTCCATGCCGTTCGGGACAGGTAACCATCCCTTCACGCGCGCTTCCTTATCCGTATATTTCCAGAGCAGGCCTTCCGGGCCTTTATCAAACAAAACGGCTCCTTCGTAGGAATAAATGTAGTCCACCCACCGCATGGACGCTTCCGGTGCGGGATTCGTGCTGGTAATTGCAAAGGCTCCGCCCGTGACTCCCTTGTTGCGGGCAATCGCAGGGGCATCGACCATATCGCTTTTTACCGGACTGAACATCGGATCATCCGTGCTCGGCTCACCGCCCATCACAAAGTAAGCATGCCAGTCCGTGAACAGGCCCAGCTGGCCGTTCTTGCCCTTGGCTTTTTTCTGCTCATCCGTTTGTGAGAAGGTATCATGGTCCAGCAAATCTTCATTCCAAAGCCGATTCAGGTAAGTCAGATACTCCTTATAGCCTTCTTCAACCGGTGTGTAATGCACCTTGTCCTGGTCATCCACATAAATTTTCTCTTCGTAAATGCCAAATGCACCCAGAAGCCAAGTGCGGATGTCCTTCAGCTTTACGGAGGTGAGCGGAATTTCATCCTGCTGACCGTTGCCGTTCGGGTCCTCTTCCTTGACACGTTTCAGATATTCATACAATTCGTCTGTCGTTTCAGGAAGCTTGGTCACCCCCAACGCCTTTAAATAATCACCGTTATACCACATAGGATTCTTGTACCAGGGCTGGTTGAACTCAATACGTGGCAGGGAATAAATATGCCCGTCCGGCGCCGTAATCGATTTGCGGATTTCCGGATTCTCTTCCAGAATTTTTTTGAAATTCGGCGCATATTCGTCGATCAGGTTTTCGAGCGGGATCAGGATGCCCTGGCTGCCGTAAGTCAGTTCTTCGGCGGGCGTCAAGCCTGCTGCGTAGAACATGTCCGGATATTCCCCGCTGGCGAAGACCAGATTCTTCTTGGTCTCGAAGCTTTCCTTTGGGGCATTCATGAATTCAAGATGGATTCCGCTAAGCTTCTCCATTTCCTGAATAACAGACATATCCGCCCAGTTCTGAATGCCAACATCCGGACCCATCATCGTAAGTGTCAACGGTTCGCTTACAATGGGAAAGCCTTCTTTATTAACGATTTCTGCCTTCTCGGACGGCCCTTCCGCCGTCCCTTGGTCTGATGACCCGCAGCCCGCCAACAGTGATACACTAAGGCCCGCCGCCAGCAGCAGGCTGAGGCTTTTTTTCAAAGTAATCATAGTTTCATCCCTTTCCTGTCATAGATGACTAAGATGGCAGTAAAATCTTGTTCATTCCCCCGAGAGGCGCAAGCACTCGAGGGCACTCTGCCCTCTCCCCCTGAGAGAACGAAATAACCCGCTTCGAAGAAAATACCCAAGAAAATGTCTTCCCACGTACAGAGGGAGCAGAATTCCACTGAAGAAGCGGAGCGTTCGCCTTTGTCCCCGGATTTTTACCGCTAAAAAACAATTCAATAAAATCCGGGGACAACAGCGATCGGAAGTGGAATCTGCGACCGCTCACCCCTTCACAGAACCAATCATCACCCCCTGTACGAAATAACGCTGCAGGAATGGGTAGATTATGATGACAGGCAGCGTGGAGACGATGATGGCAGCATATTTTACCAGGGAAGCCATATCCGCCTTGTTGTTCATCGCAATCGCCATGTCCCCGCTGATGGCGACACCCGTCGTCTCGGCCGTCATTTCCTGCAGGACAAGAATCTGACGCAAAATGAGCTGCAGCGGATATTTGCTTTCATCCGTCAAATAAATAAGTGCCGAGAAATAGCTGTTCCAGTGGCTGACTCCGTAAAACAGGGCCATCACGGCGATAATGGGCCCGGAGAGCGGCAGAATGATGCGCACGAACAGCCTGAAATTGGTGCAGCCGTCCATCTGTGCGGCTTCCTGCAGCTCATGGGGAATCGTTGATTGGAAAAAGGTTCTGGCAACGATGATATTCCAGACAGAGGCGGCCACCGGCAGGATCAGCGCACCCATGCTGTTCATGAGGCCAAGGCTTTTGATCAGCAGGTAGGCCGGCACTATGCCGCCGCTGAAGAACATTGTCACGAGCATCATGCCCATAAAAAAATTACGGCCGACAAGATCCTTTCGGCTCAGGGCATACGCGGCCGGGAGCGTTACTGCCAGATTCAGCAGTGTGCCCAGCACCGTATACAGGATCGTATTGGCATAGCCGTTCCATATTTTCGCGTTTTCAAAAACCCGTGTGTACCCGTCCAAATTCCATCCCTTGGGAAACAGCCACATTTCCCCCGAATTGACGTATCGCGGTTCGCTGACAGAGGCGCTCAGGATATAGATCACCGGGTACAGCACTATAATCATGGCAATAGACAAGTAGATATAGTTCAAAATGATAAATAACCGGTCGGAACGCGTCTCTTTAACAGATGTGATCATCAGCTGTCCTCCTTACCATAAGCTGTTCTCGCTCGTGCGGCGTGCGATGTGGTTGACGGTAATCAGCAGCAAAGCATTGACAACGGAATTGAACAATCCGACAGCCGTAGAGAAGCTGTACTGAGCATCCACCAGGCCCGAGCGATATACGAAGGTGGAAATCACGTCAGAGGAGCTCATATTGAGCGGATTTTGCAGCAGTAGGATTTTTTCAAAACCGACACCCAGAATATTGCCCATATTGAGAATCAGCAAAATGGTGATCGTCGGTAAAATGGTCGGAATATTGATGTGCAGCATGCGTTTGAAGCGGCTCGCTCCATCCACGATGGCGGCCTCATGCAGCTGTGGGTCAACGCCGGACAGCGCTGCCAAATAGATAATCGTCCCCCAGCCGGCGCTCTGCCAGACACCGGAAAGCACATACACCGTCTTGAACCAGGCGGGATCGGTCAGGAGATCAGGTGCCTGGAAGCCCAGAAATTCCACGATCCGCACAATCATGCCGCTGGACGGAGATAGAAAAGTGATAATCATGCCGGCCATAACGACAACGGAAATAAAGTGCGGAGCATAAGTGATCGTCTGTACCGACCGCTTGAAGAAGCCGTTCCGGATTTCATTGAACGCCAGCGCCAGGATGATCGGAAGCGGAAAGCCTACCGCCAGCTCGTACAGGCTGAGACTGAAGGTGTTCCACAGCAGGTCCCAGAAATAATAGGAATTAAAAAAGCGTTCAAAATGATCGAAGCCAACCCACGGACTGCCGGTGATGCCCTTCGTGGGAATAAAATTTTTGAAGGCGATCTGGACACCATACATCGGAATGTAGTGAAAAATGAAAAAATACAGCACGGCCGGTGTGATAAACAGATACAATTCCCAATTTTTCAGAATCCGGCTCCAAAGGGGCCTGCCCGTCTCTCTGGAGGAAAGAACGGTTCCTTGCCCTGCTGCCGACTCCAATGAGAGAGCTCCTTCCTCTTTTCTCTTCATAGCATCATCCCCTCTTTTCAATGTTCAGACTGTAGTTCTAAAGTTCGCAGCCTTCGACGCAAATCCGGGCTCCGTCAAGACTTACTGTAGAAATTGTAGGCCGCAAATTTTATAAGGTAAATATGTAGAATCTGCACAAAACGGTAGAATAGCTGCCACCCCTTATCCAACAAGGTTTTACAAAACAAAGCAACTCTTTTTTGAAAGCGTTTATACATGTTTGCTATATGTGAATTTTGTTATCTCAAAGTCAATTCACATCTGACACATTGCATAATCCATCAGGTTGTGTGATTCTTTCTAACGAGTTCAGTGCAAGCCATTTCAAAAAAAGCTCGGGTACCAAGCCGTAAGGAGGCATATGAAACATGTTTCTGACTGAGAAAAAATTATTCGCACGCCTGCGAGAACTGGATGAATATCGTTACCGTGAGCGAATTCCGTTCAAGCAGCTCCGGGCACTCGAAGATGAAGGCTCCAAGGTCAATCCCGACCTGCCGGAGGTTGGCGGAGAGTGGGGGCATATGCGTCACGGGGACACCTGGACCGGCCGCGACCGTTATTTGTGGGTCTCCATGGATGCGGAATTCCCTGCGGAATGGGCAGGAAAACGAGTGCTCGGACGCTTCGATTTCGGCACGACCGGCGGGGGCACCAATTCAGGGTTCGAGTCACTGCTGTATCTGGACGGTCAGCCTTATCAGGGCGTCGATTCCAATCATAAGGAAGTGTTTTTTCCTGAAGAAGACGTGGCAGGCAGCAGCAAGCAGTTACTGTTCCGGCTGTGGTCGGGCCTGGAAGGCGGCGGCCAGCCCAGAGAGCAGAAGCATGAAGTTAAGCTGGCGGAAATTTGCTGGCTGGATGAAGCGGCCGACGATCTGTATTACACCGGTCTGACGGTGTATCAGACCATCCAGGTGCTGGACGAGCAGGATGCCGAACGGGCGCTGCTGCAGAAAACGTTGAATCAGGCCTTTCGTCTGATCGACTGGAGCGAGCCGGGCTCGTCCGCTTTTTATGAAAGCGTGGCGGCGGCCCGCGATTACCTGTCCGGCCGGATCGATGAAATGGACAAAAACACGCTTGTCACCATCACCTGTGTCGGCCATACCCATATTGACGTAGCCTGGCTATGGCGGCTGAAGCATACGCGCGAGAAAAGCGCCCGCTCCTTCTCCACGGTCATGCGCCTGATGGAGCTGTTCCCGGAGTATATTTTTCTGCAAACCCAGCCGCAGCTTTATGAATACATCAAGCAGGACTTCCCCGGCATCTATGAGCAGATTCAAAAGCGGGTCAAGGAAGGGCGCTGGGAAGCAGGCGGCGGCATGTGGCTGGAAGCGGACTGCAATCTGACGTCAGGCGAATCGCTCACCCGTCAGCTGCTGGTAGGTACCAGATTTTTCAAGGAAGAATTCGGGGCGGATTGTGAATATCTGTGGCTGCCTGATGTGTTCGGGTACAGCTGGTCACTGCCGCAAATTTTGCGCAAATCCGGGATTGGTACCTTTATGACCACCAAAATCAGCTGGAACCAGTACAACCGCATGCCGCATGACACGTTCAAATGGCGCGGGATTGACGGCTCGGAGGTGCTGACTCATTTTATCACCACGATTGAGCCGTGGTCGGTGGCCTCCTCCACGTTCTATACGTATAACGGGCATGTGGAGCCGAAGACAGTCAAAGGAAGCTGGGGAGCGTATCGGGACAAGGAGCTGAATCAGGAACTGCTGTTATCCTACGGTTACGGGGACGGAGGCGGCGGTGTCAACCGCGAGATGCTGGAAATGCGGCGCAGGATCGACCGGCTGCCGGGACTGCCCAAGGTAAAGACCGGCAGAGCGGACGAGTATTTCCGGCGGCTGCAGGAGACCGTGGAAAATACCGAGAGCTATGTGCACACCTGGGACGGGGAGCTGTATCTTGAGTACCACCGTGGCACATATACGAGCCAGGCTTACAACAAGCGCATGAACCGCAAACTGGAGCTGCTGTACCGGGAGGCGGAATGGCTGAACGCCTGGCAGAGCGTGCTGGGCGATAATTGGTCGCTCTATGAGGGGAAAAGGCTGACAGACGGCTGGAAGATCATTTTGCGCAACCAGTTCCACGATATTATCCCCGGCTCCTCCATCCGAGAGGTCTATGAGGACAGCACAGTGGAATACGCCGAAGCGGAGGAGATCGGCCAGTCGGTTCGTGCACAAGCGGAGCAAAGCATCACTTCTGCTGTGGAATCAGGCGATCCTGGGCGGGAGTCAGATCCGGCGGGGATCAGGTCCTTCGTGATCTGGAACTCCTCTCCATGGCAGCGCACAGATCTGGTCGATGTTCCCCTTCCGGACAGCGGCGGTTCGGGAGTATGGCGTACTGTGGACGGCCGGTCGCTGAACGCGCAGTGGAATCACGGTGCCTGGACGGTTCAGGTGGATGACCTGCCTCCGCTCGGTTATGCAACAATTGTGCTTGATACGACAGCCGGGAAGGAAGTTCTGTCTGCAGCAGGTACGGAGACGCCATTCCAGTTCCGTGAGAACGGACTTTCGACCCCGTATTACGAGCTGGAATGGAACGGACACGGTCAGCTTACCCGCCTGTATGACAAGGAGCAGCAAAGAGAGGTGCTGGCGCCGGGCGGGCGCGGCAACGTGCTGCAGCTGTTTGAGGATAAACCGCTCAATTTTGATGCATGGGATATCGATATTTTTTACCAGGAAAAAATGAGGGAAATCACGGAACTGAGCCGTATGAAGGTGGTGGAGAACGGCGCGCTGCGGGCGGCCATCCGCTTCGAATGGAAGTACGGCGGCTCGGTCATCACGCAGGATATGATCCTGTATGCCAATGACCGGCGCATCGATTTTGCCACAGAAGCCGATTGGCACGAGCGGCATCAGCTGCTGAAGGTGGCCTTCCCTGTGCATGTCCGGTCGACCGAGGCGACCTATGATATCCAGTACGGCAACGTCAAACGGCCGACCCACTGGAACACGAGCTGGGACAGCGCGCGTTTCGAGTCCGTCGGCCATCAATGGGCGGATTTATCCGACCGCGGCTACGGTGTCAGCCTGATGAACGATTGCAAGTACGGCTATGACATCAAGGACAATGTGCTGCGCCTGTCCCTGATCAAATGCGCTACCTCGCCGGATATCGAAGCCGACCAGGGGCATCACCGCTTCACTTATTCCCTGCTTCCACACAGGGGGGACTGGCTGCAGGGCAATACCGTGCAAAGCGCCTGGGCCTTGAACGCTCCGCTGCGCTTCAGCGAGGGAGCCGCACAGGCTTCGTCGCTGTCGCTGTTCCGCCTTTCCACAGATACCGCTATGGTTACCGCCGTCAAAAAAGCCGAGGACAGCGACAAGGTGATTTTGCGCGTCCATGACTACTCTGGCGGCCGGCAGCCTTTGACCATCACGAGCGACCTGCAGGTTGTTGGCTGGAGAGAGTGCAATCTGATGGAACAGACGGATGAGGCTATGCGGCTGGAGAACGAAATTCAATGTGTGCTCGAGCCTTACGAAATCAAGACATTCGAGATTGATATACGCACCCCATAACATGTTCAGGAGGCATCATCAAATGAATTTGCCCGCATCTATCGTTCAGGTACTCAAGGATGCAGAGCAGCGGCTGGCCCACCGGCCCAAGCTGCTCCGCCTGTTCACCAACTGCTTTCCCAATACATTGCAGACCACGACCAAGCTGCTGGACGACGGCACCACCTTCGTTTTTACCGGCGATATTCCCGCCATGTGGCTGCGCGATTCCGTGGAGCAGGTGCGGCATTATATTCCGTTTGCCAAGGACGACTCTGAACTCCAGCGTATTCTGGAGGGGTTGATCCGCCGCCAGATGTTTTACATCAATATCGACCCGTATACGAACGCCTTCAATGAAGAAGCAAACGGCAGGCATTATAACGACGGGGACCAATCCGGGATGACCCCCTGGATGTGGGAACGCAAATATGAGCTGGATTCGCTCTGCTTTCCCGTTCAGCTTGCTCATATGTATTGGAAGGCGACGGACAGAACGGACATTTTTGATGCTTCATGTTATCAGGCCCTCACTTCGATCGTCGATGTGATGATCACCGAACAGCGACATATGGAAAAATCGCCGTACCGGTTCATGCGTCCAGGCTTCAAGGAAACCGAGACGCTGCAGAACAACGGCCTTGGCATGCCTGTCAATTACACGGGAATGACCTGGTCCGGCTTCCGTCCGAGCGACGATGCCTGCCTGTTCGGCTATAACATCCCGTCCAACATGTTTGCTGTCGTCGTTCTTGGACATATCCGCGAAATCGCGGAAACGGTATTCAAAGACAGCTGGCTGGCGGCCAAAGCCAACAAGCTGCGCGGGGAAATTGATTTTGGCATCCGTACCTACGGCACCGTGGACCACCCGCGCTACGGAACCATTTATGCCTATGAAACCGACGGGTTCGGCAATTACTGCCTGATGGACGACGCAGGAACTCCGGGGCTGCTATCCGTCCCCTATTTCGGCTATGCAGGGACCGACGATCCGATCTACCGCAATACCCGCCGTTTTGCACTGAGCAAGGACAATCCTTTTTACTTTGAAGGAAAATACGCCAAGGGCATTGGCAGTCCGCATACCCCTGGCGGTTATGTATGGCATATGGCGCTATCCATGCAGGCATTGACGGCTGACAACGAGCAGGAGGTCCGGGAACTGATTGATATGCTGGTGAACACGGACGCGGATACCGGCTTCATGCATGAAGGCTTTCATCCGGACGATCCTGCCGATTTTTCGCGCGAATGGTTTGCTTGGTCCAACAGCCTGTTCGCGATGCTGATTTATCAGGCCATGGGGAAAGGCTGGGTATAGCTAATTCCGTATAGCTCGGGGCAACCCCGGCTTTTAGGCCATCCGGTGTTCTTCCTCCGTGCTGCAGGCTGCAGATGATGCGGTTCTCAGCTCGGAGGGGGATACCGTTTTATATTTTTTGAAGGTACGGCTGAAATAAGAAATGTCGTTATATCCGGTTGCCCAGCCGATTTCGGAGATCGTCATATCGGTATGGAGCAGCAAATATTCGGATTTATTGATACGCAGCTGGTTAATGTACTCGGGCACTGTACGCCCGGTCAGCTCGCTGAACAGCCTGCTGAAATGAAAACGGCTGAGGCCAGCCATACGAGCCAATTCATGTACTGACAACTCCTGCCCGAGATGCTCTCCTATATATTCAAAAATAGGTGTAAAGCGCTCCATATTTTTCCTCCTGTTCGTCTCGTAAGGCAGCGGCGGCGCTTCGGTCACATAATTGCGGAACAAAATGGTGAGCAGCCGGTACATGGAGGATTTGATCGACAGCTCATAGCCGGGCTCTTTGGATTTGAACTCTTCAACGATGGAATCCATACAGACATGCAGACTTTCAACATTGCGGATATGATGCTGAAACAGCACCCGATTCTGCAGAATCGGCACGATAAATTTCGTTTCAATCGCGTCCGGCGACGGGCTTTGCAGCAAAGAGATATCCATGATCAGACAATAATAGCGCAGCTGCTCGGACCTGCAAATTCCATGGTGCAGATCATTGCTGTTCAGCACGATCAAGTCGCCGCCGCTCACCTCGTAAGGGGTGGAGTTGCATTCGATCACCGCTTCACCAGACACGAAATAGAGCAGCTCCATATGCTCATGCCAGTGATGGGGAAACAATGTGCTGCCCTCCCCGCCCGCCTTGCAAGTATGAAGCTTGATGGGAAAATAGCGGTCCGGCATATCCATCGGCTCGCGCAAATCGGCAGATCTTTTCATGTAAATAAAATTCCTCCTCTGTGACCGCACATTATTGCAAACAAACAGCAAGGTGCTGCATGGATTTAAGCTTCACTGCATCCTTACAATAGATTATATATCTAATTCTGAAAGGAGCAACAAAGCATGAAAACCGTTAATATCGGCATCATTGGTCTTGGCAGCATTTCCGAGTTTCATCTCAAGCCATACAGCAAAAATGAGCAGGCGAGAATCTACGCAGTCTGTGATCTGAACGAGGAACGTGCCAAGGAGGCCGCTTCTCTTTACAATGCTGAAAAAGTATATACCGATTACAACGAGCTGCTAGCGGATGACCAGATCGATGGTGTAAGCATCTGTACGTGGAATAATACACATGCGGAAATCAGCATTGCTGCACTGAACGCCGGCAAACATGTGCTCGTGGAGAAGCCGTTATGCCGTACGACCGCGGAGGCTGCCAAAATCCAAGAAGCCGTCGAAGCCTCCGGCAAGCTTCTTCAGGTTGGCTTTGTGCGCCGCTATGATCCAAATGCCCAAATGCTGCGAGCTTTCGCGGAAGCGGGAGAATTTGGTGAAATTTATTATGCCAAAGCTTCTACGATCCGCCGTCTCGGCAACCCGGGAGGCTGGTTCAGCGATATCGAACGCTCCGGCGGCGGGCCTCTGATCGACATTGGCGTGCATGTGATTGATCTGTGCTGGTACATGATGGGCCGTCCAAAAGTCAAATCCGTCTCGGGCAATACGTATCGCAAACTGGGCAACCGTGCTCATATCCAAAACCTGTCCCGGTACCAGGCGGCCGATTATGATGCGAAGAAAAATGATGTGGAGGATCTGGCAAACGCCCTCATCCGCTTCGAGAACGGAGCCTCGCTCATGATTGAGGTCAGCTTCACCCTTCATGCCAGCAAAAACGAAAGCATCGTCAAGCTGTACGGAGACAAGGGCGGCTTCGAAATCGATCCGGAAGTCATGATGATCACGGAGAAGAACAACACCATCCTTAATGTTCACCCGCAGACCGACAGCTCCGGCTTCCAGTTTGAAAAAGCGTTCCAGAACGAAATCGACCATTTTATCGATTGTATTTTGACTGGCAATCAGCCGATCAGCCCAGTGGAGGACGGCCTTGAAATTATGAAAATCCTGAATGCCGTCTACGATTCCGCTGCCCAAGGAAAGGAAATTTACCTATGAAGCTTGGACTGAGCACTTACAGCCTGTACGGCGCGTTGAAGAGCGGAGAGATGACCGTTGCGGATGTCATTGATTTTACGGCGGACATCGGCGGTTCCCATGTTGAAATCGTACCTCTCGGCTACAACCTGACCGAAGATCCCGGACTCATTGATGTTATTGTTGAAAAAGCCAAGGCGAGAGGGCTGGATATCTCCAATTATGCCATCGGAGCCAACTTTCTTACGGACGATGAGGCCGCTTACGAAGCTGAAATCGAGCGGGTCAAACAGGAAGTGGATATCGCCGCCCGCCTCGGCGTCAAGCTGATGCGGCATGATGTGGCCTCATCACCCGACGTTTCCATCGGCCATTTCAACGCACAGCTGGAGCGGCTGGCCGAGGCCTGCCGCCAGATCGCCCGTTATGCTGCACAGTTTGACATTACGACCAGCGTTGAGAACCACGGCTACTTTATTCAGAACAGTGACCGTGTTCAAACTCTGGTGAAAACCGTAAATGAGCCCAACTACAAAATGACGCTGGACATCGGCAACTTCATGTGCGCGGATGAAGACCCGGTCGCGGCGGTCAAAAACAACCTGCCATATGCGTCCATTGTGCATATCAAAGACTTCTATCTGCGCCCTTCCTACCGCAATCCCGGCGAAGGCTGGTTCCGCACGACCAGCGGCAACTACCTGCGCGGCGCCACCGCTGGCCACGGCGACATCGATCTGCGCGAAGTGCTGCATGTCATCAAGCAGTCCGGCTATGACGGATATTTCTCTCTGGAATTCGAGGGCATGGAAGACTGCCGTACAGGCGCGAAAATCGGCTTCGACAACGTGCGCCGTATCTGGGATGAAGTGTAAATCGGAAAAGCCCGGTTGCCCGGTTAATTGTGAGGTAAATAAGTATGCTTTGAACAGCCTTGGTCCTTTGGACTGAGGCTTTTTTTCTGTCCAGCCCAAAATCATGAATAGAAGTGATCGTTTAAGATTAGAATGGGTATATAGAAATTAGCAGTTTATTTGTAGTTTAATTGCAGTTTACTTTCTGTTCGTGTAGAATAGGAGGCATAAAGAGGTGAACAAAGTGCCTATAACAGAACAAGATAAACTAAACTTTAATTCGGTCATTGAGAACACTTTACAGAAACCGGAACAAGCCGAAGCTATGGCGAAAGTACTTTATAACTTAGCACTCAGATTAAACGCCGTGCCTCAAAACTTTATGTCTGAATTCACAAGGTTAATGGAAGGAGACTTAGTAGAAGAAGGCAAAACTATACTCCCTAAAGCTTTAAACGAGATTAGTACCGCTGTGTTATCCCTGGCAGAAGAAGATATCTCCAGATCCTACACGACCGGACAATTATCCAAAATATTCGGTGTCAGCATTTCAACGATCAATAACTGGATTGATGCCAATCGTTTTGTTGGTTTCAGCCGGCCTGCAAAAAACAAACAAGCAAGAATTAGTGAAAGCACGATTTGGGTGTCACCTACAGGGGAAAGAATTCCTGTAAGTGAAGTTGCCAAGCTCTATCAAACAAATCTACAAAAAATGCAACTTCAACAAGAACCTACTAAATATGAACGTGTCCGTTACTTAGTCGAGATGATCAAATTTTATGAAGAGCGGTACGAAGGTCTGTTTGAGGAAGTAGTCAAAGAGAAAGGAGACCCGTCGATGACGGAAAACTTTCAATGGTCCAGAGAAGGAAAAGAATGGCGAGCTTTTCTTCAAGAAATTGAATCTGATTGATCGGTAACCCGCCATCAAACTTAGAATTATTGAAAAGGAGATTCGGGATGCCATCTTGCATATCCGTGAAACTGACAGCACCGGCAAACCAAGCTCAGCCTTCGCCCAAAGAGCTACCCTCGTTTTCGTTGATAATTCAAAGCTTTACATAACAGAACATCTGAAAAGCGGACTTATTACTCATTATTACTACGACTGGGTTCATGGTGATGGCAATCAGGTTTTAGCAAAGTTTCATTGCGAACCTCATGATGACCCTGATTATCAAACAGATACTGAGCCCTATCACATTCATCCACCTGATCACTCAAAATTAACGAATCAGATGCGGTTTGCAAACTATTCGTTTAGGGATCTGTCATCCATTGTTGAAGGCATCTATTTATTTCATCTGCTGCCGAAGAAATCTAAGGTATAATTTTCTTTATCTAAAAGGGGTCTATAGAGGCTTAAAGAGCTCTATAGACCTCTTTTTTATACGTATTGCTGTTAACAGTCGCGGTGGCTCTGGATAAACTTTACGGCAGCCCGAATATCGTTCTCCGGACGTTCGCCGACCTCTCTTTCCACCGTCAAATAACCGGCATAACCGATATCCTGCAGGGCAGCGAAATAAGCCTCGAAATCAACACTGCCTTCGCCGAGCGGCACCTCACGGAAACCCGCCCCGCCTTCCGCCATGACCGCGATCTGTTCGTGGTCCAAAACCCCGTACACGTCACGGGGATCAACCTCGCGCAGACGGACACCGTCCTTGACGTGAGTATGTACAATGTAATCGCGCAGCGTATACACGCCCTGCACAGGATCATCGCCGGTCACCATGACCATATTCGCCGGGTCAAAATTGACCGCCACCCCTTTGGAATCCAGCGAATCCAGGAACTTTTTCAGACGCTCCGCCGGCTCGGGACCGGTTTCAATGGCAAAATATCCGCCGCGCGAGAAGGCATAGGCCGCCAGTTCGTTGCAGGCCTGCTGCATAATAGCATATTCGGGATCATCGCTGCTTTCTGGAACAATGCCGATATGTGTTGTCACGATATTGGTCCCAAGATCGAAAGCGAGGTCAAGCACCTGCTTCGACTTTTCGATTTTCCAGGTGTTCTCCTCCGGATTTTTAAAGCCATGACCGCCGTAATCCGCGCATAAAGCTGAAACCTCAAGACCGAGCCCGGAAATGTACGCCCGCAGCTCCTTTCTGCCATCTGCCGTCAAATTGTCCGGCTCCATTTCACCCGCAATCGCCCATATCTGCACACCGTCAGCCCCGATTTCCTTTGCTTTCTTCAGGTCCTCCCTCACGCCGAGTCCAAAGCTATCTGAAATAACTCCGATTTTATTCTTGAATCCCAAACCCATCATCCCCTTTTATTTCATTTTTACATCATTTGTACATCCTTCGAAATCCAGCTCCTGCCCTGTCGTCAACAGCGTATTCAAACATTATAATGTTGTTGCGTTTTATTTTATAGCCATTGCTGCGCTCTCGCAATATGTAAAAAACGTTTGATGTTTCTATACGACAATCCGTCATGCTCAAAAAAAGACCGCCCCACTTTAGCAGTGAAAGGCAGTCTGTCTTGTTTTGTAACTGATCAGGTCTCTTAAGCTCTGATCTGATAGGCAAAATGATACAATGAATTGATATTCGCGGTGACCTGCTTGTCCCCGCTAAAGAAGACGATTGGGATAATATCAAAATAGTGAATGCTTAAGCCGTTATTATAGTAAGAATAATTGCCCGCCGCCGGAGTCAGGTTGTTTAGCGAAACCGAGAAATAGCCCAGACTATCCGTTGTAGTGCTGGCCTGGAAAATTTGCTGATTAATCGTCACTCTCAAGGCAGCTGTCACAGGCGCATTGGCAACCGGATTACCTGATGCATCAAAAGCCCGGCCGGAGATCAAAATATTGCTTTTGATCCGCCATTTGTCTCCGTATCCGTAGTCAATAAATCCCTGCACTCCGCCGTCTGTCGTGATATTGTCGATGCTGACACGGGCCACATCGGCTGCCTGATAACTTACGGATAAAGTATAAGGCGTCGTCAGATCAAAGGAGGATGGAGCCCAGACACGAATGTAGTAGTCTCCTGCCGGAAGCTGAACTTGCCCTTGGGTATTTTGATCAAGGTACCCGAGACTGCCAAGGTTGCCGTCATAAAGGTCCAGCCGATACACACCGTAGGCTGAAGTATTGTTCAGAAGCAAACGGACAGGCGCATTTCTGGGCAGACTAATCTTGGTCCAATCTTCATCCAGAAAGTTATCTATATTCTGGCGGCTGCTGAATGTTGTTGAGCCTTGATTTTTCGCAAACCATGGATTGTCGTCAGGCTCATTGGCATCATAGGTATCAGACACTCCGAGATAAAGCGTGAAGGGATTAACGGTGTCTGATCCGACATAGGATTGAACAAGTACAAAATAGTACCCTGGGCCGGCCACGTGGCTTAACTGCTCGTATTGCCCGCTTCCTTTTTGCGAATAGGAGACCCGGTTAAGTATTCCCGTAGCTTCATCGAGCTTGTACAGGGACAGGTCATAGTCAACAGCCGCTCCCGGATTCATCAAAGCGGTAAGCTTCAACGGAGAATCGACTTGAGTCAGGAACCATCTGCTCTCGCCTTCGGCCGTAATATAACCGGATGTCTGCGTTCCCGGCCCAATGTAAACTGCCCCGTCTGGTGAGGTATTGTCATAGGTGACGGCTGTTACCGAATTACTATATGTCGCGTCTGTTGTTGATAACATTCTGTTATAAGAACTGTGAAGAATTACTTTTTCTTCCATTTCAGATATAGACTTGCTGTTCTGTTTGCTTGCTGACGCTTCCGGAATTGTTGATGTATGTATGCTGCCAAGATCTGTACCCGCAAGCTCCTTCAGTTTGATGCCCGCAGCAGTTCCATCATCCGAGGAAAAGGCTGCATGCAGCGGTAAAGCCCACGTCAAGCCTGCCAAGAAAAACAAGGCACCCAGTAACACGATAATTCTCCGGACCATTCTACCATCTCCCTTTTTAGTTTTACAAGACTAATATAATCCTCCTTTCGTACCTTGTCAATAACTGTAATTCAATGAATAGTTTACTTTTTAGATTCTTTTTTTCCTTGTGTTATGGTACAAAAAAAGCGCCGAACCTCCAATCAGGTTCGGCACTTTGAATACATGATATTTAGCTGTTATTCTGGACTAGGCCTCGTAGCTGTCTACCATAACCGGCTGCTCATACGCATTCTCCAGCCTGCGTAGTTTGCTCTTCACCACTTCAGGCGGCTCAACAGCAGGTGACATTGGATGCAGCAGCCATGATTTTACATAATGAGTATCGGACACCTTGAAAATTGGCGGCTCCTTCTCAAAATCGATGTTCATCGCATAACTGCTGCGCAGCGCAAAAGCATCTCCCTTAGGCGGATGAAGCAAGTCAGGAGGCGTGCCCGGAATCGCAGTCAGCTTCTGGCCTTTGCTCTCCAGATGCGGCATGGAAGCCAGCAATCCCCACGTATAAGGATGCTTCGGATCATAGAAGATTTCGTCCACCGTGCCAGTCTCGACGATCTGGCCTGCGTACATAACAGCTACCCGATCCGCCATCTTGGCGACTACGCCAAGATCGTGGGTAATGAAAATGATAGCCGTCCCGATCTTCTTCTGAATCTCTTTCATCAGCTCCAGAATTTGTGCCTGAATCGTTACGTCAAGTGCGGTTGTCGGCTCATCGGCGATCAGCAGCTTCGGATCTGCCGCAAGCGCCATGGCGATAACAACCCGCTGTCTCATCCCGCCGCTGAATTCATGCGGGTATTGGTTAAAACGCTGCTCCGGATGTGGAATTCCGACCAGCTTGAGCAACTCTATTCCCCGTTTATAAGCGTCTTCTTTGGACATCTTTTTGTGTTTGAACAATACTTCCGTAATCTGCTTGCCGACCTTGATCGTCGGGTTCAGGGAAGTCATCGGATCCTGAAAAATCATTCCGATTTCGTTGCCGCGTATGCTTCGCATTTCCTCTTCGGTCTTGCTAATAATTTCCTTGCCGTCAAACAGAATCTGACCGCGCTTGTACACAGCCGGCGGCGAAGGGATCAGCTTCATGATGGCCTGTGAGGTCACGCTCTTGCCTGAGCCGGATTCGCCAACAATCGCCAGTGTTTCCCCTTTATTGACATGAAAGCTTACACCGCGGATCGCTTGCAGCTCTCCGCCACGCACTTTAAATGAAATTGCCAGATCTTTAACTTCCAGAAGCTTGGACATTATATCACTCACATTCATTTATTCTGAATAATTATTATCAAATAATTTTACCACACTTGTCCGTACAGTCAACACTAACACAGCTCGTAAGGTACGTGAAATACGAATTGATATACTTTTTCTGGAATTCAAAAAAAATGAACACCCTGTTAAGACAGCCAGCCCCCGCTTGATTGTATGTTACGGTGAGCAAAAAAAGGGGCCCAGCCGTTTGAAATACGGGTAGGCCTCTTTTTTTAAAAAGCAATGCTCACTTAGGGATTTCGATCGGGAAGAACGCGCCCATAATCATGGCACCGATAATCGCTCCGCCGGCAATCGGCTTTTTGAACGCATAGAACACGGCTCCCCCAATAGTAGCTCCGATACCGACCGGAATGGAGGCCATGGCGGAAGAGATGATAATCAACGGCCCGAGATAACGCCCAGCCGCATTACCCGCACCCATCATAATGTCCGCACCGAAGGTAGAGTTGGAGGCATTAATGGTAAATTTGCGGATCATGATGATAATGAATCCGACCATGAAGCCGAGAATCGCCCCTGTCAGCAGCGCCAGCGGGAAGGAGGTCAGCGGCGCGGTCATGCCAGCGCCCAGCATCAGCGCAGGCACACCGATGCCAAGCCCGGTCTGCAGCGCGCCCCCGATATCGAGAATGCCAACAAGCGGACCCTCCAGAATACGGGCGAACAGAAAGCTCGCTCCGAAGGCAGCGGCAGCGCCATAGCTCCCGCCCTTGATCCCCGCTTCCAGCATGGCTACAATCGCAATATCATTAAAAGCCCCTACATGATAAACATAGTACAAGTGCGTTCCGGCGAAAATGCCCGAGGCCAGCAGTGCGACAAACAGCGTAAACGCCCATTCCGAATACCAGAATCCGGTTTGCAGTTTTGTATTTTCCATGGTTAACTCACCTCAGATCCAAAGAGTGCGTGCAGATCAATAAGCCACTGCGGAACGGTCATATGCATGCTCTCGATCAGCTTCGCATCAAAACCACGGAAGAAGCCGCTGAACAGGAAGAGCAGGACAACCGCCACAACGAGTGTTTTGGTAATGCGGTTCCAGCCGCTGTCGTCAACGCCTTTGCCGATCAGGATGCCCAGCACGATGCCTGGCACGGCATTGCCCATGACGAGGTGGGACAAGCCGCCAAGTATGGTCGCCCATACTCCCGTGCGCTTGCCCGCATCCATCGCCGCCGTCCAGAAGACAATCGGCATGATCGGATTAATCAGCCAGTTCGCTGCTGGCACCAGCACCTGGGTGGCGACTGCCTGCAGCGAAGCTGGAATGGCGGCTGCAGTGGAGTTCAGCACCGTCACGACGACCGCGCCAACCACGGCGCCGGTCCACGCCATTTTGCGCGGATCATGGAGTGTTTCTTCCACGTTTTTATTTTTGAACAGCAGGGTTGCCGCCGCCCAGTTCGGAATAATGCGATGATCCACATCCTGGGTCAGACCGCCGGCACCTACGACGGATGCCCAGGCATTAAACAGGAAGCCAAGACCAAACGAGAAGTGCGCCACCGGGTCCCCCTGGCAGGCGTTCAATTCACCAAAGGTACGAAACGCCCCCATCCCCTGCACTTTCGGAGCGTGGAACATCCTGGCTGCGCCCGCCCCCACGCCAAAACCTACAAACAGGCCGATCACAATCGATTTTAAAATGATTTCCAACGTCTCCATAGCTTCCCCCTTAATTCAGCACACACCTAGCGCATACGAATCACATGCTGGACTGCCGTCTGTTTTTCCTCATGGACCTCATATTCGATTTTGGATAGATCCATATATCTGAGCATAACTGTAATGTTGGCCTTGATTTCATAACGGGTCCGTGTGCGGGGAAACAGAATTCCCAGAAACTTCTCGGTACGCACTGTCTTGACAGCGGACAGCACCTCCATATTTCGTGGTTCAATCTGCAGCATCATATCCGCATCATTGGTGGTCACCTGCTTTTTCATTTCATTTAAAATGTGCTGAAAAGCAGTGCGTTCACTCTCTCCGCTGCCCGTCAAAGTTAACGTTACTTCCTTCTCCAGATACATGGCTTACCTCCCGTTGATCTGAATATAAGCTTCCGTAAGCCTGCGCCCCAGTTCCTCGGTATCCATGAAACCGAAGCCGATCACCTTCTTGCCGCTGCGGATGGCTGTTACCCCTGCGTCAACAGAGCGAAGGCCAAACTCCATCGGATATTTGTATTTGGTGTTGGCAGTCACCGCACCCGCGCCGCCACTTCCACAGAAAGAAATGCCGAAATCGGCCTGTTGCTCATGCATGACATCACCAAGCTTCATATCAGCACCGATGCATGGGATGACGATGGCGATTCCGCCAGCCGCTTCCACTCCTTTGGCTACGTTTTGCCCTTTGCCGAGACGGTCGCCAATCACTACTTTCACTTTTTCACTCATGTTAATTTCCTCCCATATTCGCCTTTACGGCTTCAAAATGAACTGCCAGGTAAAAAATTTCCGCAGTATCCGGCTCCTGCGACTCCGCTCCAGGAGTCATCTTCAACAACTTGCGGCTTAAACGCTCATACTTCGGGCTGATTTCCGTCAGCATTTCGTCCGGAATTTCCGGCAAATGCTCTCCCTGATCAAACCGCTGCAAATAGGCTAGCAGGTGGATGCCAATCACAACGGCCTTGTCGTGGCCGATATCAAGTCCCGCCTCGGGAGCGCATTCCTGAAGCCGGCACAGCCAATCTTCCAATTTGCTCTGCGCTCCCTGGTCTGCGGTCGTTTTTTCTGAAATGTCCCTCAGGACGCTGCTGATTATATACATGATAGTCCTCTCCGATTTTGAGATTAAAAAGGTCTGTAGCCGCTATTGTTCTTTTGTAGGCTCATCCCTCCAGCGGCTGCTCCAAATATTTGAGGATCGCCTGCAGCTCCGCCTCCGAAACCTTCAGCCCTCTCTGCTCAAGAATCCTGAGCAGTCGTTCCCGGCCTGTCTGAGGGGGCGTTGCCGCAAGAATGGCACTCTGATCCTCATACTGGGTGTGCAGGGCGATTCTCTGCATCATGAAGATCAGATGCATCTTCAGCCCTTCCAGCCGGTCAGGTGTCAGGTGGCTGCCCAGCTCATCGGCAATTTGCCGGGCCAGCTCAAAACCTCTAAACACCAATTCCTGAAACCAGGATTGCATGGCTTCCGGGTCTTCGATCCTTCCCATCGAAGGGGGCAGCGGGTTGCCGGAAACCACCGGCGCAGCGGCCTTAGCGGGAACAATGGCGGCGACCTTCTCCTGAATCGCTGCAAAATCTCGCTTCCCGGGGATGGGGCTGACGACAACGGACGGTACCGAAACATCGACGGTGAACACGCTGACCACGAGGTCATATTCGCTTTCCCGCAGCGTTTTGTTCAATTCCATGACTGAACAGCTGCCGTCGATCCTGAGATTCGGGATTTGCTTCTCGATCACGGCCTTCAACAGTCGACTCGTTCCCTTGCCCGTACCGCATACCACAAGTCCGCGAATGCTGCGCTGCTCATTCAGCCGCTCATAGGCGAGCTGGAAATAAACAACGATATAGCCGATATCCGAATCTGTCAGATAAATACGGTAAGGACCATACACCTCAATACTCGCGCTCTTCACAGCCTCGAACATCCCGCGATAGACACTAATAATATCCTGAAGCATGGGATTCGGCTCAACGATACCGTAGCTGTATTGGGTCAGCTTGCGTGAGGTATGGTCCAGCAGATAGCTGAACAGGTCCGGGTCCCTGGCCAAAGCCGGATCAACACTGCGACTCACCGCTTCGATCAACCGTCTCGTAATGACCAATGCATCCGGAAGCAGCAGCTCATGCCCTGCCCTTGAATCCTCGGTTATCGGGATTCTGCCAACCGCCTGTAAACAGATGAACCAGATATCCTGATCGGTAATTTCTTTGCCTGATTTGTGAAAAAATCCGGACAAGGCCCGCTTGAAGATGCCGAATATCTCTCCTTCATCCCCCGGCGTCCTGTTATCCTCCCGGGAAGCTTCGCCAACGCCGCCGGAGGATATGACGATACACAGTCTAATGAATATCCCGATGACGGCCTGGTCGGATAGAAGCACTCCTATGCTGTGTTTCGTCTCCTCCGCCAAATCCCCGACCGCTGCAAACACAGCATTAAGATCACCTGCCGGCTGCAAAAACTGCTCCAGAATCGGGGTGAAATGAATGCGCGGATTCTGCTTGGACGCTGCACCCTGTACAATTTGCAGCATATCGCTACCATCGAGCAGATGGTAAACGAGCTGCTCCAGCATCAGCCTTTTTTGTGCGCCTGAACCGATAATTTTTACGCCTTTGCGCGATCTTTCAAGCTGAAGCTGCCATTCCTGCAGCAGCAGCTCCGCTTGAGCCACATCGGATAAAGCCGTGTTGCGGGTGATGCCCAAATGGGAAGCGATCCGTCCGATCGTAGTCTCTTCATCCCGCAGCAGCAGCTCCATGGTCACATATTGAATTCTCTCCTGCTGACTCAGTACGGTGTGATCTTTATCCGCATCCATTTTGCGCAACAGATGGTCTCGTTCCTCTTCCGGACATTCAATCCAGATGCCTGTGCTGGGCTTTGACTTGATTTCGACTCCTTCACCGGCGAGCCACATTCGTATGCTTTCGATGTCATATTTGATCGTACGCTCACTGACTCCGAATTCACTGGCACAATCCTTAATCCGCACCGGATTCGGCGTATACAGTATTTTTTTCAGCAGCGCACGGGTCCGGGTCACCATGGTCATATCCCATCACCCCCTGTTGTATCCGATATAATCTGTACAGACGATAGCCTGTACAGACCGCTTTTTTCCTACTCAAGGTCTGATTCGAGCAAATCCCCGAGTTCCTTCAGCGCTTCCTCCTCCTGGTCTCCCGCCGTAATCAGCAGGATCTGGTCTCCATATTTCATTTCGAGAGAAAGCACACTGATAATGCTCTTCGCATTTACTTCCCTTGACCCTTTGACAATCTTCACATCGCAAGGATACTGCAGCGCTTTTTTAGTAACCGCCCCGGCCGGTCTTGAGTGAATGCCGAGCGGATTTTGAATAGTCAATTCTTTTTGCATGATATGATCTCCTTGAATTTTGTAAATGACCAGTCCCCGCTTCTTAATGATAAATGTCATATTTAATAACATTCAAAAAAATGTAAGCGATTCATTTGAGGCCACCCATTTTTGAAAGCAATTTAATTTCGATAATAAGTTAATTAAATTAACATCACATTAACGGTTTCGGTCCAATTTGCATAGATCAAATTTCTTTCACCAGCAATGGTGCAGTTTTTTTACATAATTACAGCTTTTGCTGCACAAACTGTTGAAGCATAGATTAAAAGCGTAAGAAAAAAATCACGATGTAGGAGGACTGAGACGTATGTTTGATCTGGTTCCATTCCGCAAACGCAGTGAAGAACTGCTCGATCAGATGACGAAGTCGCTCAACGATGCGATGGATGACAGCGTGTTCTCTTCGTTTAATGGCGCTACCCAGCCGTTCCGGATCGATATAAGAGAAATGGATGATAAGTACGTTGTCGAAGCCGAGCTTCCGGGTGTCACCAGAGAGAACATCGATATTGATGTCGACCAGAACTACCTGACCATCCGTGCCAGACGCAATGAACTGCAGGAGCAAAAAGACGAAAGCAACCGCATCATCCGCAGAGAACGCCGGACAGGTGAATTCGTTCGCCGCTTTTACGTGGATAACATCGTCGATGATGCCATTAAAGCCACGCTGCAAGACGGCATCCTCAAGCTGGAGGTCCCCAAGCGAGAACACACCGCGGCGCAGCGCAAACGTATTGATATAGAATAACTTGACTACAAGGCGCTTGGCCCACTCTGTTGGGCCGGGCGTTTTTTTGTGCTGAAGTACCGCCAAGATACGGTGTAGACGAAACGGTTTCCGTTTGGTTAAAAAATAGGTAAAATAGGGAGGTGTATATATGCCTTTACAAGTAAAATGAGCAGAGATTAAGAAAGGAAATCCATCGATATGATTATTAAGCCAAGAACACGCGGTTTTATTTGTACAACAGCACATCCGACAGGCTGTGCGCAGCAGGTGCAAAACCAGATTAATTATGTAAAAAATCAGCAGGCCGTCAAAGGGCCACGCAACGTGCTTGTGATCGGGGCATCCACGGGTTATGGCCTCTCTTCGCGTATCGTAGCCGCCTTTGGCGCAGGCGCCAACACAATTGGTGTGTACCGTAACGGTGAATCCGTCAAAGGACGCACCGCATCGGCGGGCTGGTACAACTCCGCAGCCTTCGAAAAAACCGCCCAGGAAGCAGGACTGCAGTCCATCAGTGTAACGGGCGACGCTTTTTCCGAGGAGACGAAGCAGAAAACGATCGATACGATCCAGGCCGAGCTGGGGCAGGTTGATCTGGTGATCTACAGCGTCGCTTCCGCCCGCCGCACCGATCTGCAGACCGGGGAAACGAAAAACTCCGTGCTGAAGCCAATCGGAAAGCCGTACTCCAACAAAACGGTGAATTTCCATAACGGCGAAGTCAGCGAGGTAACCATCGAACCGGCCACCGAGGAGGAAATAGCCCACACGGTCGCCGTCATGGGCGGAGAAGACTGGAAAATGTGGATTGATCGTCTACGGGAAGCAGGTGTGCTTGCTCCGAATGCCACCACCGTCGCCTATTCGTACATCGGCTCGGATATTACGCAGGCCATTTACCGGGAAGGCTCGATCGGACGGGCCAAGGATCATCTGGAGGCAACCGCACGGGAGTTGAATGAGCAGCTTGCCACTGGTGGAGGCCGGGCATTCGTCACGGTCAGCAAAGCACTGGTGACTCAGTCCAGCTCCGCGATTCCGGTCGTGCCCCTTTATGTATCCGCTTTGTACAAGGTTATGAAAGAGAAAGGACTGCACGAAGGCACGATTGAGCAAATGTATCGCCTGTTCGATCTCCTCTATAACCAAAGCGAGACCCCTGTCGACGCTGAAGGACGCATTCGCATCGATGACTGGGAGCTGCGCGCAGACGTGCAGGAAGAGGTGGCAAAGCTGTGGTCTGAGGTGACGACGGACAATATTTACGAGCTGACCGACCTGGCGGGCTACCGCCGTGAATTTTTCCAACTGTTTGGTTTTGAGACCGAGGGTGTGGATTATGAGGCAGATGTGGAGCCGGAGGTAGAGGTTCCGGGAATAAGATAAACTTCAGGTGGGTTGTAGGGGGGGAGGCGCTGAGGCGCCCAAGAACAAAGCATTCCTCCAATCGCTCTTGTCCCCAAATTTCCTGATTATTTTTATCGGTAGAAATTCGGGGACAAATGCGACCGCTCCGCTTTATCCGGAATTGCTTCGTCCTCTCCGCTGACTGCGTGCGTGACCCTACTGAAAAGCACTGGAAGCAATCAGCTACTCCAAGGGAACCTTCTACGCTTCCGGGGTGAGGGTAAATAGTCGAGAACTGGGTCAAGTTTACCCCTGTTCTCGACTTTTTTACTATATAAATCCACAATCTCAAAGCAAAAAAACAGCTTCATGGTAATTTAGGAGCTGTTACTGCTAAAAAATGCTTTGTTCCTAACCCTAAAACAAGCATTAAAGAAAGTTATTTAATTCATCTTCAAACTGTGCTCCAAAAATTTGCATATCTTCTTTTGAAGCCTTTAGAGTGAACAAAGTTCCGATATCCATTAATATTATCAAATAAAGATCAGTTTGTTCTTCATGCATCCATTTTATTTCAAGATGCTTTTCAAAATGAGAAAAGTATCCATCATCTGCTTCGTTTGGGAACGTTTTTAACATTTCAATAAAGTGTTTTATAGTCAGGTTGGTCCACCCGATTTTTTGTTCTCTGATTAGATTAGAGTCTGTAAAGTATTTCAGTAACAACTGGCTACCCTCATAATCTCCTGGTATATGAGAAATAAATTCATATTCAATATACCTATTCTGGTTTTCGCGGTCTCTCAAGACAGCCACTGATCTTCCTCCTTACGTTAAGTAAAGTACCACCGACGGTATCGAATAAGATCTATTTTAACGGCACCTGCTCGGACAAGCGTTGGAATGTTTGCAGATACGGCTTCATTTGCGGAAGAATGCTTTGCAGATAACCGAGAGCGGCTTCGTTTTGCTTCTGTGCGGCTGCACTGTCCTCAGGAATGATCGAGTACTTTTTCACCACTTTGCCCTTGGCATAATCAATCGTCAGGAAGTTGCCTTTCTTCCAAGCTTGAACCAGATTGTCATTGGAGCCGTACATTTGCACGGACATGGTGCTGTCCTTGTAGTAATACACTGCATTTCCCAGCTCAAGCGTTTGTTTGGGCGCAGCAGCTTCCGTGGCCTTGGCCGGCTGTACTGGCAACATCACTGCACCCAATGACAAACCAAGTGTGATCCCCCATACGATCAATGCGCTCTTCTTCATGTTTAGCCCCCCCTTTTATGTTAGGAAAACGAAATTTTGGTATTTTTCTTTTCTTTGCAAGAGGTTAGACTCTCTTAAAGTCCAAAAAGTTCCACTTCACATAAAAAATAAGCCTTTTGAACGAATGGGGGTCAGGAATGGTATAATGACCGTTAATACCAGACGATGAAAGCGTGATCTATTTGCGACTTGACTATTATAACAATGCCCGGCCTCTGCATGAACCGGACAGCCTGCATCTGATTTTCTGGGGAAGGGAGGCCTGCGCTCCCAAGCATTCCTTCGGTCCCGGCATGCGCGAATTTTATAAAGTTCACTTTGTGCATTCCGGACAAGGTATTGTAAGGACGGAAGGCAGGACGTTTGAGGTTTACCCGGGCCAGGGATTTTTATCCTACCCGGATACGATGTTTTATTATGAGGCTGATGCCGATCATCCATGGACCTATTCCTGGATTGCTTTCCAAGGCAAGCAGGCGGAGGATATTTTGTCGAGAACTGCGCTCAGCAAGGAACAGCCTGTTTTTCCGATGGATGTCACGTTGATGCCCAAGCTGTATGACACGCTCATTCAGCTACAGCAGCCGTCTCCTTCCGGGGACTTGCGCATCCAGATGGCTCTGCTTGATTTTTTGTCCACCCTGATTGAAAGCTTCCCGTCATCCCCCGCTGAACGGGTGCAGCGGAGAACGCAGACGGAGTACATTCATCGCAGCTTGGAATTTCTCCATGCCCACTACAATGAGCAGATTTCGATAGAACAGCTTGCTGCCATGCTGGGACTGGACCGGAAATATGTGTCTGCCCTTTTCAAAAAGGAGCTTGGCCTGCCTCCCCGGCAGTACCTGCTTCAGTACCGGATGAAGCGCGCCTGTGAAATGCTCAGGGAAGGAAAATATACCGTCAGTGAGGTAGCTCATTCGGTTGGGTATCAGGATATCTCTCTGTTCTCCAAAATGTTCAAAAAAACGATAGGTACTTCGCCCCGGAGCTATACGAAAAATACGACAAAATGACAACTTTACCATCCATGGCGACATGGGAGCAAAGCGCTAAATAAACTATACTAATTCTATCTTTTACCGGGAGGTACGTTTACGATGAATTATTCTGCACTTGCTTCCAGATACGACACGATGAGATATAACCGCTGCGGACGCAGCGGTTTGAAGCTGCCAGCCATTTCGCTTGGGCTCTGGCATAATTTCGGTGGGATCGACAATTACGAGAACGGCCGTATGATGGTAAGAAGGGCTTTCGATTTGGGCATTACCCACTTTGATCTTGCTAACAACTACGGCCCTCCTCCAGGCTCGGCGGAGGAAAGCTTCGGCCGGATTCTGAAGAGTGACTTCAGCCCTTACCGGGATGAAATGATCATTTCCACCAAAGCCGGATACCATATGTGGGCAGGACCTTATGGAGATTGGGGCTCGAAGAAATACCTCATTTCCAGTCTGGATCAAAGTCTGAAACGGATGGGGCTGGAATATGTGGATATTTTCTATCATCACCGTCCGGACCCCAACACACCGCTGGAAGAAACGATGGCCGCCCTGGATCTTATTGTTCGACAAGGGAAAGCGTTGTACGTGGGCATTTCCAACTACAAGCCACAGGAAACGAAAGAGGCTGCGGCCATTCTCCGCGAATTGGGAACTCCCTGCCTGATCCACCAGCCCAATTACTCCATGATGTCACGCTGGATTGAGGACGGGCTACAGGATGTGCTGGAGGAAGAGGGAATAGGCTCCATCGTCTTCTCTCCACTTGAAAAAGGCCTGCTGACAGACCGCTATCTGAACGGAATCACGCCGGATTCCCGTGCTGCCGGACCGAGTGTCTTCCTGCGAGAAGAGGATATCAGCGAAGAGCGCATTGCCAAGATCCGCAAGCTGAATGATCTTGCTGCCGCAAGAGGGCAGAAGCTGTCGCAGATGGCTCTGGCCTGGGTGCTGCGCGGGGGCCGAGTCACTTCCGCCCTGATCGGTGCCAGCAAGGTTTCACAGATCGAGGATGCTGTCGGCGCACTGAGCAATCTTGAATTTACAGAGCAGGAATTAAGAAGCATTGATGAGATTATTCTTTGATGTAGTAGTTATACAACACCTGTGTGCCTTTATCTTCATAACCGAGCGCGGATAACCGCTCGTAAATAGAATGTGCCAAGGCCAGTCCGGGCGTGTCCAGCTTCATTTCTTTGGCTGACTGCAGGGCGATGCCCATATCCTTAATAAAATGCTTCACAAAAAAGCCTGGTTCAAAATCTCCGGTGATCATGCGCGGGCCGAGATTGCTGAGCGACCAGCTGCCCGCGGCTCCGGACCCGATGCTTTTAAGCACAGCGGCTGGATCAAGCCCGGAGATTTTGGCATAAGCCAGGGCCTCGCACACCCCCAGCATATTGGAGGCAATGGCGATCTGATTGCACATTTTCGTGTGCTGGCCCGCTCCTGCCGGCCCTTGCAGGACGATATTGCTGCCCATCCGTTCCAGAATGGGCAGCACTGCATTAAAATCCTCGCCTCTGCCACCTGCCATAATGGACAGTGTCCCGTTGCGGGCGCCGATATCTCCGCCGGATACAGGCGCATCCAGCGCATGCAAACCCTTGGCAGCGGCAGCTTCATGGATACGCTCAGCCAGTTGCGGGCTGGAGGTAGTCATATCAATCAAATAAGTACCGGGCGCCGCATGCTCGATCAATCCGTCCTTGCCAAGATAGATTTCCTCCACATCTTGCGGATAACCAACCATCGTAATGATAACGCGCGATGCTGCGGCCAGACTGCCCGGGGAATCTTGCCATACCGCCCCCTGCTTAACCAGTTCCTCCGCCTTGGAGGCTGTCCGCGTATATACATGAAGCGGGTAGCCCGCTTCCCTGATATGGGAAGCCATGCTTTTGCCCATGACGCCAAGGCCAATAAATCCTACCGCTGTATTTTCTGATGAAAGCTGCATCCTTTTTTCCTCCCTGCCCAAAAAATATATTGTGCATCTGCTTAACTCCCATTATGACCTGAGTGATTTTCGGAACTGGTTTGGCGACATGTGCACAAACCGTTGAAACGCCCGGTTCAGATTGCGCTCCGAATATCCTACCTTTTCGGCGATTTCAGTGATCGTATAGTCCGTGTCCTTCAAAAGCTGCTTTGCCTGCTGGACCTTGAAATTCATCAAGTATTCGATAAAGGCGGTTCCTGTTTCCTTTTTAAAAAGCCGGCTTAAGTAAGAAGGGCTAACCTCCACCATCTCTGCACATTCCGTTAATGTAGGCGTGCAGTGCGGATGGCTCGTTATATAGCTGCATACCCGCTGCACAAGCAGCCGTGACGAATTGCTGCGCATATCGCTGCCGATCTCCTGCACGAGCGGGAACAGCACACCGATAAACCAGTCATGCATTTCACGGGAGGTCTGGTTTTCCTTCAACTGGTCAAACAGGTTCACGTTCAGCAGCTCGCGGAATCCCGGCCCCTTGTCTTCCGCTGATTGAATAATAGCCGAGAGCAGAACATGGTAGCACTGCATCATGATGTCATACGAGTCCGAAGAACGGGCGATCCTGGAGAATTCGTGCAGTTCAGCCTCCGCCCGCTCCGGCTCGCCATTCCACAAAGCCTCCACAATTCCGCTTTCCTTCTCCCGTGGATAGATGAAAACCGGATTTCGCTCGATAGAGATCATATCTTCATAAAACAATACGTCCTCCGTGTCCAGAAATAGACGGTACTGCAGGGCCAGCTGCGCCTCCCTGAACGATTCCGCCGCTGCGGCAAGCCCGAACGGCCGTCCGACACCAACTGCCGCCGGGAAGGACAGGTAGCGCTCCAGCGATTTGTGAATTTCCTCCGCATAATGGCTGATCCGTTGCCGGATTTCCCGCGCAGACAGCTCAGTGTCGAATCGCAGCAGAGCCACGGAATCACGGTCATCGATATCGACGATATAACCGTCGAGAGTGCCGCTTTTATCAAGCAATTCGGCCATGACATTTTTAACCGCAAACACAATGACTGGTCCTTCACTCGGCAGGAAACGCTTTTTCCGCACCATGTTTTCAACCTTCACCACAAGCACGAGAAACTGCCCGGATAACGGGATTTGATATTTGGCACAACCCTCTCTCAGCGTGGACCTGCTCCAGGATGCGCCGGACAGCAGCAGTCTTTGCAAAAAACGGTCACGCAGGTCCGGCTGCATGCGGCGGATGTAACTGTTAAGCGACTCAGCCTGCTCATTCAAATAGCTGAGCGAAGAACGGATATATTCAATCTCATTTCCTGCAGGGGGGACTCGGCTCCGTTTCTGCGCAAATGCTCTCCATAACGCAGCAGCTGCTGAATCGGATTATACGCCAGACGTGATGAGAACCAGGTCAGCAATATGCCGACAAGCACAAAAACCGAAACTGACAGCACGATTAATACCTTGATCCATGCGAGCTGGTCAATCATTTCCTGTTCCGGCAGGCGGGAAATATACATTCGGCCCATCGAGGATTCATAAAAAGCCGTCAGTTCCTTTCCTTCGCCGCCCTGCAGCACAGATTGGCCGGACCGCTCGCCGCTGATGGCAATTTGATTGAGCACCGGGTCGCTCAGAGCGGACTGGCCGGCTCTGGCAGGCTGAACCGGTCCGCTGCTGTTCAATATAACCCCATGATCCGCATCAAGTATCGTGAGCGTCTGCTTCTCCAGACCGACCGAGTAGCTGTTGAGCTGATTCCGCAATGCGGACTCCTTAATATGCAGAATGACGACTCCCCGCGGCTTCCCAACCCCCATAACAGGCAATCTGCGTACATACGAGATGTACCCGGCCCGCCTCGAATCAGGCAGATACGTCCAGTGGCCTCCCTGATTTCCTGCGAGAGCCGCCTCAATATCCCGTTTGCCGTAAAAGTCCTTTAGCCTTGCAAGCCCATAATAATGAGAGAGCACAAGCTCCGTCCTGGCATCATAGAAAATCATTTCCTCAATTATACTGTTCGTGTTTTTACTGAGCTGGAACAGCTGCAGCAGCTCCTGCTGCAGCAAATAATCGGTTGCATAGTCTTCTTTCTCCAGCGCTGTCCGGATCAGCGGCCCGCTCGCCAGCTGGAGCGATTCATGCTCGATATTCGTCAGCATGCCTTCCACACGGTCCTTCAACAAACGGAGTGATGCCATATTGTTCTCCTGAAACTGTTCGGTCAGCTTGATCATCGAGAAGTGATAGTAAGCGCTTCCAGCCAGAACGACAGGCATGACGACAGAGATGCATCCCATCCAGATCAGCCGCTGCAAATAACCGTTGACTGAAAAGCAGCGGAACACAAAGGATTTGGCTTTACGCCATTTACGCTGGATGTCATCCTTCATGGATATCGCCTCCGTATCGTGTCAGAACCAACTGCCTTCATTTCATCACAGCCATTATAGCAGGCAGGAAACGCGTATACACTCCCAAATGTCCAGGCGGGGCAGTGTGAACCGGACGCTGCCGTCTTTGTGTATCCCCTCCAGGACGCCGCCCCCGATCAGCCGTTCCACCTGTCCGGCTTCGCTTCCCGCAGGCAGCCGGACCTTCACTTCAATATTGTGCAAGGGCAGCACCGTGGCAAGCGGCCTTCTGCCTGCACCGTTGACCAAATGAATGAGCAGGCTGTTGTCTTTGCGGAATACCGTCACCTGCAAGCCCTGATAGGAGGTCACCGTCACCATTAGCTTCCCGTCCAGCAGGTAATGAACCGCGTTGGCGAAAAGCCTGTAGTGCTCCTCCAGCTTGAACTCCTGAATCAGCTTGCTTAACGAAAATGGAAAATATAACGTTTTTCCGGCACCGACTTCATTCAAAATTGCCAGGGGCAGATCCGTCCGTGCCGCAGGCAGTGAAGCCCGTTCTGGTGGCGCCCCGACGCTCTCCAGCGGAGAGAACGGCGGCACAAGGGTAGCCAGCACACGTGCCGAGCCGACAGCCGGGAAGCAGTAAGTGACCTGCCCACGGTGCGGAATTAGCTCTGTTTCCTCAAGTCCGCTCTGCAGCGGATTATTCTGTCCTTCGAACCGCAGGTACGAAGCATATAAATACTCGCTTTCCCCGCCATCACCGGATATGCCCAGCAGCTCATGCAGCCCCTGCGTTTGCTCCGGCTCCGGCAGCTTGCCTT
The DNA here is from genome assembly GCF_042138635.1 of Paenibacillus medicaginis. Classification (NCBI taxonomy): domain Bacteria; kingdom Bacillati; phylum Bacillota; class Bacilli; order Caryophanales; family Paenibacillaceae; genus Paenibacillus; species Paenibacillus medicaginis. Next base: position 94,737 of record NZ_JBHIRY010000013.1, read on the forward strand.
CAACCAAAATACAGCCCCCGCCCCGCACATACTCACGCAGTGAATCTATGAAAGCGGGGGAATAGCTGCTGCCTTCCGGCAGAAGAAGGAGCTGCTGTCGCTCCGGCTGCAGCTTTTCCGCCTGTTCTGGCAACAGCACGTGAAACGGAATCTGCTTGTTGATCAGCGTGTCCGCCCAGCCTTCTGCCGAACGGTCCGCATTCCACAGCAGAACGGCCTGCGCCTCCGGCTGTGCGCTATCCATGTACGGAGCAACCTTGGCTGCGTTCACATTATGCTCCCTGACCGTGCGCAGGATGCGTTTGTCCGTGATCGTGTCCGGAATGCCGGTGAGCGAATGCCAGATTTGCCCGCCGTTGGCCGGAATCTGCGCCAGCCAGAAGCTGTACTCCGCCGGCGGCAGGCCGGTATGCCGCCAGTCCATGCCCGGGCAGGAATGCACGATGCCAAAAGGGTCCGCCCGACCGGGAATGGAACGCCCCACCTTGATGCTGAGCGCCGGCTTCCACGCTTCGGGAATATGCGTATGCCCAAGGGACAGTATATCCTGCGGCTCCGTACAGAGCATATCGGTGATCTGCAGCCTGTTCTCCAGATGATCCCGATACAAATTGTAGTACAGGATCATCGGCACCTCGCTGCAGGTTTCCTTGACCGTCCGGTACATCGTCCCCAGATTGTCATCGAAGCAGCGCGCAGGGAAATCAGGCTCAAGCTCCGTGGACACTTCCGGCAGCTCTTTGCCGTACAAGTCCCTATACTTGCGGCGGCAAAGATCGCACCGGCAAAAGACATAACCGGGGGCGTTGAAAAATACACCATCAATGTCATAGCGCTGCAGCGCTTCCTTCAGCACGGGAACCGCCACGCCTTCATTGCGATATCCGCCATTGATGCAGGTAGACATCAGCAGGGGCCAGGCCCCTGGCCGCTGTGCGCCGATGATGTCGGGGCTGCCGTCCTGCCGGCGCACAAACCAATAAGGACGCTGCAGATAGACCGAGTCCTCCGCTTTGCTGAAATCAAAGCGGGCGATAAAACGGATGCCATGCTTATGACAGCTCCGGATCATTTCCTGCAGCAGATCCCTGCCCTCGGGTAAATCACTGTTAACCGTATGGAAAGGAACGTCCGACCGGTACCAGGCATAAATGCCGCCGGTATTGAACACCATCGCATTGGCCCCCAGCTCCTTCAGCTGGTGAGCCAGCCTCTCCGGGTCAATACGCCCGGTATCCTTCACCTGCATATTCGGCTGAATGATCCGCAGCGGCTGCTTCCACCACACGCGTTCAGTATTGCTAACGTCAGGCTGCATTACATCGCTCCCCCCTCTCTGTTTTAGATTCCTGAAAGTATAAACTTCTTGGTATAAGCTTCCTGGAATCGCAAGAAAAACTACTGCTAAACGCGGTCTGGCTTCTTTGATTTACGTCGATAGACGTTTTTCTTACTGGTTGAATTGCTCGTAGGCTTTCGCCATTTCCTGGTACGCATTTTTGATGTCAGGCTGATTATTCAGCCGGTCCACATAAGCGCGGAATTCCTCCATGGTCGACTGTCCAACGATAGCACGCGTGACCATCGTATTGAACTCATCCTGATACTTCGGCCATGTATCGCGCCAGCCGTCAGACGTGATCACCCGGTAAGGGTCAATTTTTCCGATCTCGTCGAAGTTTTCAACCTCTTTGATTTTGGCATCATTGTAGGCCTTGTCTCCCGAAGCGCTGATCACCTTGCCCCATTTGGCGTAAGCCAGCACACCCGCTCCCTTGCTCGTGGTGTTGACCTCCTTGATGCCTTGCTCCGTCAATACCTTCTGTTCGTCAACGACGGTATGGTGCGCTCCTTCAATCCCGTAGTAGGCAAAGTCCGTCATCTCCTGGGAGGCTGTCATATCAAAATATTTAAGCAGTTGTTTCACCTTTTCCTCAGGCACTTTTTTGGAAATGTAAAATCCACCGGCAACACCGGTTTCCAGAGCAACCGCCGGATCGCCGTTTGGCCCCGTCATGTTCAAATTCAAAATTTTGGCGTCCGGTTGGCCGGATTTCTTCATCGCCTGCTCCCATTCATGATCCCACCAGATCGGACGGCCATAGGATGCGGCACGGTTCGTCTTGAACAGTTCCTCCGCCTGGCTTTCCTTCATAACTGCATATTCCTTGGACATCAGGCCTTCGGCATACAAACCTCTGAACCATTCGACCATATCCGCATACTGCGGCGTAAGCCCGGGACTCATTAATCCCCCGTCCTTATCGTAAGTCGGGTTGTAGACCCCGAACCCGGCCTGAAATCCGGCAGGCGCCGAATTGACGTAGAGCAGGCCGACCGTGTCCTTTTGCCCGTTGCCGTCCATGTCGCTGTCCACGATTTTTTTCAGGGCCGCTTTATATTCATCAAACGTCTTGGGTACAGGAATGTTAAGCTTCTTCAACCAGTCCTCACGGATTTTGATTCCACCGTCCACCCGGGAACGGGAGCGCGGCACGGCGTAGATTTTTCCATCTACTGATAAATATTTCAAAGCGTCCGGCGCCAGGTTTTTTTTGAGATTCGGGTATTCGCTCATATCCCCCAGAAAGGGCGTTAAATCCCAGAAGGCCCCGTTTTTAATGGCGGTAATGAGCGTGGGCCTGATCGCATTTTGATATGCAACCACCTCGGGCAGATCGCCGGAGGCTAGCAGCAAATCCAGCTTGGAATCGAGATCGCCCGACGGAATCCATTCGATGTCAAGCTTGCTGTTCGTGCGTTTCTCCCATTCCTTCCAATAGGCATTGTCCATATCCGGTATTTCGTTATATAGGCCGGCAAACATTTTGATGCTCAACACGCCGTTATCACCACTGTCCGTATCCGCTCCTTCCGGCGCGGAACCGCCCCCACAGCCAGCGATCAGCAGCAGCGACAGCACCAGGCATACCCACGGTGCCCATCTCTTCTTTACCTTCATGTCAGTTATCCTCCTTGTGTGCACCTTGAGAATACGCTTACATTATTCTTTCCAGCAAATGCCTTACCTCATATTACAAGCTGTCTTGTTTAAGATGAAATTTATCCCTTAATAGAACCGAGCATAACCCCTTTGGCAAAATGCTTTTGCAAAAACGGATACACCAGCAAAATCGGCAGCATGGCCAGTACAATGGATGCCATCCGGATCGTTTCCTGTGGAACGACGTTCTCATCGCTTGCGCCGGCCTGCGCGACGGCCACCGAATTGGAGTCGATGACGAGTGTCTTGATCAAGAGCTGCAAAGTCCACTTGCTGGAATCCGATAAATAGATGAGTGCGTTAAAATAGGCGTTCCAGTGCCCTACCGCAAAAAACAGCGTAAAGGTCGCGATCGCCGGCATCGACAGCGGAATGACGATGCGCATAAACACCTGAAAATCCGTGCAGCCGTCGATTTTGCCCGAGTCCTCAAGCTCTGAGGGAAGCGATTCCAGAAAGCTTTTGATCACGATCAGGCTCCAGGCGTTGGTCAGGTTGGGCCAGATCATGGACCAGTAGGAATTCAGCAGGCCCAGCTCTTTGACGAGCAGATAGTTCGGGACGATGCCCGCGCTGAACACTAGTGTAAAAATTACGAGCCCCATCATCCATTTATGGCCTGGCAGCGATTTCTTCGTCAAGCCGTAGGCCATCGTGAACGATACGATGAGATTGAGAATGGTGCCGACCACGGTGATGAACACCGTGCTTTTCAGCGAATTGAGAAAGCTGTTCGTCGATAAAATGTACCGGTACGATTCCAGCGACCATTTTTCGGGAAACAGGTAAAACTTCAGGGGCACATACACCTGCGGATCGGTGAATGACACGCTGAACACGTACAAAAACGGAAAGATACAGGCCAGCGAAATCAGTATGACCAGACTGTAATTGACCCAGTCAAACAGCGTCAGTCCCTTCCTGCGTACAACAAAGCTCATGGCTCCTTCCTCCTCTATCATGACACAGATGCATAACGTCCGGCATATTTTTGCCGTTAATATATTCCCTCATGCCCGAGCCTTTTGACGATCCGGTTGGCCAGCACGATCAGCACCAGTCCGACAAGCCCCTTGAACAACCCTACTGTAACACCAATGCTGATTTTTCCCTGCAAAATGCCGTACGTATACGAGTACGTGTCGAACACCTCGCCCACATTGCGCACCAGCGGGTTCATCATAAGCAAAATCTGCTCAAAGCCAGTGTCAAACATGCTGCCCAGACGCAGGATCAGCAGAATGATAATAGTGGGACGAATGGCCGGCAGGGTGATGTGCCAAATTTGCCGAAAGCGTCCCGCTCCGTCTACTACTGCGGCTTCATAACGCTGCGGGTCCACCCCGGCCATGGCCGCAAGAAAAATGATGGTGCCCCAGCCTGCTTCCTTCCACATCACCTGTGCCGTCAGCAGGCCCCAAAAATAATTGGGATCGGATAAAAATGAGATCGTTTCGCCGCCGTTTGCGGCAATAAGCTTATTCACAATGCCCACGTCCGTGGAGAGCAGAAAGAACGTCATGCTCGCCACCACAACCCAAGAGAGGAAGTGGGGCAAATATACGATGGACTGATTGAAGCGCTTGAACGATTCATGCCGGATTTCGTTCAGCATTAGCGCAAGCAATATCGGCAGTGGAAATTGAAAGACAAGTGCAATGATATTTATAGCCAGTGTGTTGCGCAGCATGATATAAAAGCTGGAGCTGGCGAAGAGATCGACAAAATGCTTGACTCCCACCCATTCACTGCCCGCAAAGCCAAGAAACGGGTTGTAGTCTTTAAACGCCAGCAGCAGCCCCCACATTGGAGCAATTTTGAAAATTAGAAAAAAGAGCAGGCCCGGCAACACAAGCAGGTAAATCGTACGGTGCTTTGCGATGCGGGCAAGCAGACTGCCGGTCTGGACATCTCCGGCACCTTCACGAAGGATGGCATGTAGTTTCATCATGTACGCTTCCCCTCTTTCACAGCGGCTCCAACCCCAACTTCAGCCCCGGATCCAGGAAATTCAAGTACAACCGCTTCATAACGGTCCAAATGCGGCACAGTTAAACTGAAGCCCGCTTCACCATCACTTTCACCTTCACCTTTCGCCTGAACGGAGATTTCCTCCCCGGAACGGAGTGAATAAGCACGCTCCGGCAGCCCGATTCCGTTAAAATGAAATTCCATTTGGTACATTGATATCGCTTTCAAATAAGTGATTCCGTTAAAGCCCGACAAATTGATGAGCTGAAGCAGACAATTCCCGTTAGGAAGGCGGTTGAAGAACAGTTCTACGCTTTCCGGAATATCCGTCACCACCTTTAGCGATCCGATAAAGCTTGTCAGAATATCCATGACCACGTGCTTATGATCCTCAAATCCGTGCTTTGCATACTGGGCTCCGGGATGCCATGCATAATATACTCCCGCCCCTTCCCCATGGCAGCGAACGATCCCCAATCCGGAAAACTGGCCGGTGCTGTGACCGTACGCACGCTCAGGCGGCCCGAACGTCGAAGGCTCTATATAAGGAATAAGGCTGACGGCTTCGTCTGGATCAAATACCATTCGTGCAAAGCCGCTGCTTGCCGTAATCCAGTGACGATCCTTCAGGCTGGGAAAGCGAAATTCATCCGACACGTCCAGATAACCGGCCAGCCGGCTGTCTGTGCTGCCGGTATATGAAGCCGCGAACAGAGCGGACAAAGTCTCTTCGTCTTCGAGAAAGCTGCAGCCAGTCGCAAGTAAAGATACGCCCTGCCGCTGCAAATTGCGCAAAATGTCCCGCAGCACGGTATCCGCATGCTGCAGGCCCGGCAGAATTACAACCTTGGCCCGGGCAAGCGCAGCCTGCCTCGCCGGAATCTGCTCCTCCACAATGGTGTCGAACAGTACATGCGACTCCTTCAGCATTTTGAACAAACCCATATACTCCTTGGCAGCTTCTGGCGCTGCGGGCTTGATCAGCACAACATCTGCCAACGAGATCAGGTTGCCGAAGATAGGCTCATGCTCGGCATGGAAGCGGAACACCTCCTGCACGGCAGGGAAGCTTTTCCGGTCCGGGTAGCCTGCGAAAGCGCCGATAATACAAAAATCCAGCCCGGAGCCGTTCGCTATATTTTGATACAGCCGGATTTCATTTTCCTGCGGGGACACCCCTGTAAAACGGTAGGTCAGATCGATCGCATTGATACTGCAGTTGCTGATCAGCTTGTCGTCCCAGCTCTGCTCGACTGACGCTACATTCTCCGAAGCGGAGTAGAGCCACAGCGGGTAAGGACGGGTCAGCGACGTGTTGGATTCCTTGCGCACGATATCGACCATATACGGATGGTAGGTGCTGATGGCGACATCCGGCCATTTGGCTTTGACAAAATGATGGATTTTGGCAAGGATGGCACGGGAGGTTTGCTCCTGAAAATTTCGGTACACTTGATGCAACGCATGCCCTGGTCCTGTGTAGTCCGCAAGCTCCTCACCGCACAGCTCCCTGAAACGGCGGATGCAGTTGCCGCAGTAGCAGGGGCCGTAATGATTGCCGCTGTAATCCCAGTGCTGGTAACCGAACATGTTGAAGAAAATGCCGTCCACCTCGTAACGCTCCAGCACCTCGCCGATGCTTTCCAGCGATTTTTCCTGCTGGTATTCCCCGTTCAAGCAGGTATGGACAATACCGAAATAATTGACCTCGCGCCCTTCCCGGTCCCGGTAAAACCATTCCGGATGTACGGAAAAGAGCGATTCATGCGCCTTGCTAAAATCAAATCTGGCGATCACCCGTATGTTACGGGCGTGGGCCTGGGAGATGACCTCTCCCAGCAAATCCTTTTTCAAATAAGGTGTTACAACCTGATGCTCCAGGCTGGACGGGTAAAAAGCGAAGATCCCTCCCGCATTGATCATCAATGTGTTTGCGCGGAATTGCTGCAGCTCCTTCATTAAAAGCCCGACATCCAGATCCGCGTCCGTTTCGCGGAGATTGTTCTGAATCAGGCGCAGCTTGTTCGCTGTCCACCAGCTCATGCGTTTCATCCTCCCTCTGGCTGCGATACCCTCACTCTATAACGGACATTTCAGGCAGAACAGAGACATTTTTTGCTTCAGACCTGCAGGCAAAAATTGTCCGTTATGCAGATTGCAAAGGACAGCCGATTCCTTATGCTGCTGCAGCAGAGCCGCTGCTTGCCTGCTCAAGGGCAACAAGCGTTTTGGACAAAAAATGTCCGAAGTAACCCACAGAACCGTTGATCCGGCGCTCTCCTTTTTCTTGATCTGAGGCGCTCCAAGAACGAACCATTCCTCCAATCGCACTTGTTATATGCTTCATGCTCGCGTGGGACATATTAGTAATCGGACAGGAAAGCCCTTATTGCTGTAAAATCAAGCTTATTTTACTTTTTTCGGACCGAGATGACGTTATATGTGCGGTTTTTCGCTTATTCGCCTCATATTCCGCCCAATAACGTCCGTGTGGTCCGATCGCTTTATAAAAAGCGTTTTTTTTCACAATTAACGTCGCTCCAGTCCGTGAAAACTCTCAGAAATAGACTTGGAACAGACACACATTGAAGAAGCTATCCCTCCAAAGCCATCGTGTATGCCTGCACACAACAGATTTACTCCCCATTTAAACGCCGAATAAAGTAGAGACAGTGACAGCCGCCCAATGAAGAGAGAATATACACCAAAAAAAGGCCATAGAGAAGGAAAAAGAGCGAGTACTGATGGAACTGGCCACCTTACTCGCTCTTTTCACTTATAAATGGTTATTTCGTAATCAGGCTGCTTGCTTCCCTTCGCTCCCATTTTACGGGGCAACCTCTACCACTTTCCTTATTACTCTAAATTCGTCTGATTATTGAATCGTAATCTCCTGAACCGCCAAACTGACGGCGCCTTGATCATCCGTCACGGTCAGTTCAACCTGAAATGTTCCTCTTTGGTCGAATTTATGCTTGGCTGTTACACCGGACGCCGTATCGCCATCTCCAAAATTCCAGCGGTAGCGTACGATTTTCCCGTCCTCATCATAAGACGCGCTTGCGTCGAACTGCACTCTCTCCTTTCTTGCGGCTGAAGCCGGCAGGACAAAGGAAGCAACCGGCTTCTTATTGACGGACGGCTCTCCAGGCTCCTGGGGCTCTTCCGGTTCTTCCCCGGCTCCCGCCACGTACAGCTTGCCCGGCGCCTCAAATTCCGTCTCGTTGCCAGCGCTGTCTCGAACGGTGATGACAATCACTCCGCCATCCAGCACCAGGGAAGCGGGCGTCGTATAAGAGCCTTCATAATGCCCGGCAGCGGTTTCGGTCAGCGGGATTCCGGCTCGTCCTGTTGAACTCGCCGAGAGGGGAAGCTCGATACGGAAGGATGCGTCCAGTCCCGGTGCGCTGTTGAAGGAGACCCCAACCGTTTCTCCGGCAGTGATACGAACATCCTCTGCCGGCAACAAATTCCTGATTTCCGGCAGAGAGCGATTCGCCACGATGGTTCTCGTAACGGTGGTTGTATTGCCGGCCAGATCGGCCGCCTCTACGGTCACCGTGTTCTCGCCGCTATCCAGGAGAATGCGGTGGCTGAAACTGCCGTCACTGTCAACGCTCACCTCTATCCCGTTCACCGTAACCGTGCCTGGGTATTCATCCACCACGGTTCCCGTTACCGTAAAATCCCCGGCATTGGTTTGTTCCCCATCTTCAGGCGAGATAATGGTGACGACAGGAGCCTCCTGATCCAATGTAATGACGACCGGCTCCGAACGGTCCGTCGTGCCGTCGCCATAAACGGTAGCCTGAACGGTCAGCGCGTTCGGGCCGGGATGCAACTCCACAGACAGGCTGAACTGCTTGTTCTCCACGACGGCCGTCCCGGCCGGTTCATCGTCGTTAAACAACTGGATTTCCACGCCATCTGCCGGAGAAGTTCCCGTTACCGTTAGCTGCGCTTCATTGGTATACGTATCGGTGACCGGAGTGGAGATCACCGGAACGGGAACCGCATTTTTGACAATAGCCCTGATCATATAGTTGCCGTCCTCCTCGGGAGCCGGAGACCAGTAGCCACTGACACGATACCAGCTGCGCAGGGCATTGGGTCCGTTCTCGTCTGTCGCAAGTCCCGGTGCCGCCAAACCGGCGAGAGTCTGAATGTACACAATGTAGAAGTCACCTTCCACGATAACCGGATCAGGGATGTCCACCGTTGTCCACTCGCCGTTGCGCAGCGCAGTGCCATCATACGGCCCGGCAAGCAGGCGCCCCGGACTGCCTTCCTCACCGGACGCGTCATACACCGCATACTGGAATGCTGTCCCTCCCGGTATAGGCCACGACGAATCCCAGAAACGGAAGGTTGCTCCTGTAATCTGTACAGTATCCGTCTCAGGTGTCATGCGGACGGCCCAGGCATTATTCGCCGCGTTAAATGAATGGGCGTTCTCAGGTATTCCGTCATCATAGGCAATTTCACCCGCATAACCGACGAACGGTTTCAACGCTGCCGATGCATCTACGGTTTCGCCGCCTGGCACATCAATCGTAAACGAAGTACTGAAATAGTCATGCGCACTGATCGCCAGCGTATAACTTCCTTCCAGCACATCCAGAGCAAATGAGCCGTCTGCTTCTGTGTGTGCCGGTGTCACATTGGCGTCCTCAAGCACGGTTACCGTTGCGCCGGCAATCGGTTCGCCGGTGACTTCATTTGTAAGCACACCACGGATAAAACCTTCCGGAATTTCTTCCAGGCTGAAATTCACTCGTGTCGGAGCCTCATCCGAGATTGTCACCTGTTTCGTTTGCGGATAGTATCCATACGCCTCCGCCTTCAGCGTATAATCGCCGGAGGCGTGAAGCATGCTGTACCGTCCTGTGGCCGAATCGGTCTTCACGGAGCGCTGTGTCTCCAGCACGGTTACGGTTGCGCTGGCCGGCAGGCTTTGCAGGCTGATGCCTCCAGCCTCTTCCGCCGGTGTTTTGGCCTGGGATTGTTTGAAATCCGTGCTGCTGGTAGCCGATATTTTGAAGAATGGGGTCATATCAGCCGCTTTTTCCTTATCGGATGCACGATCAAAGGTAATACTTTCTGTATCCTCAATACCCACCGGAGCACCAACCACCCGGAAGTCGTCAAGGTACCAGCCCGCCTTCACAACAGAGTTGTCTGTTTGAATGCGGAAGCGGAATTTCACTTCACTTCCGGTGTATTCGTCCAGATTGTAATACACCGGACTCCACTGTTTGCCTCTGTTACTGTCCGAGAACTGCCCCAGACTGGTCCAGGATTGTCCATCATCATTCGAAATCTCAACATACCCGTGGTCATAACCGGTCTCCAGTTCAAACCAGTGGTTAAAGAACAGGGCTGCGTCATCAATTTCGGCCAGATCAACGGCCGGTGAATATAGTGAGAAATCGGCGCTGTTTTCATAATTGCTGTCCAGATCGGTCCCCCACACATTCGGCTGCGATACTGCGCTCGCAGGACCAAATACCGGCACGCCTCGTTCCCATAGATCCCTGGTCCCCGAATGTGTCCAGCCGTTATCCGACAGCCCATCGAAGGATTCACTGTACAATGTAGGAGGAACCTGAACGGACACAATCGCCTCATTGGACAGATCACTCAAATTGCCGCTGTAATCCTCGGCGGCCACCGCATAATAGTACGTTGCTGCTCCGACGGATAACGCATCGGTGTATGTTAATCCGGAAGTAATTCCGATCTGTTCATAATCGTTATTATCATAGGTGGAGCGCAGCACGCTGTACTGCTTCACATCCTCATCCGCCGGAGCTGTCCAGTTAAGCTTCACATTGCCTATCGGATCAGCCGTGGCCGTTAACCCCTCTGGCGGACCCGGCGGCGTATCATCAGGGAGTTGTACGGAGAAATCGTCAAGATACCAGCCCTCTCTCTGTACAGATGTATCGCTGGTCAGGTTGAACATGACATAGACATGCTGACCCGCATAAGACTGCAGATCGACATATTGTGTAACCCACCCGCCGCTGCTGCCGGTAAAGGTCATTACAGGTTCAAAAGCATAATCGCTGTCATCGGATGCAATGTATAGCGTGACCTCGTCCGTATTTTGCTCAAGATCATACCATTGCTTGAAGCCCAGGAGCGCGCCTTCAGAGCTTTCGGTGAGGTCAATCGGAGGCGCAGCCAGATAGGCGTTCGCATTGGCCTTGTATGTCCCGTCGAGATTTGTTGCAAACACCTTATCACCCGAATAAGCGGATTCGGGGCCGCTAACCGGCTCGCCCCATGCCCATGTGCTGTTTTGACCGCCGCTATTAAAGCCCTGAACATCCGCCTCAAAATCCTGAACATACCCGGGTACAACACCTGAAGACACGGGCACTTGATACACAGGAGACGTAAAACCGTTATTGCCGTAATCATTAACCCGGATATAATAATCCACACCTGCAGCCTCAACAAGAAACTGGGGAATGGTGCCCATGTATGTACCGTCTTTGCTGTCACCCGCTGCCCGCTCCATAGGCACATATACGTAATGCTCCGTCCCGCTGGTTTTCGCGTAAAGCTCAACCGCAGTAACTCCGATATTATCCGTCACCTGAGCGGTAACGGGTATATCGACTCCTTTATATGCGGCAGCTACAGGTGTATGCTGCAGTACAGGCTCCTCCAGATCGTCCCCACCTGTAATCACTCTCCCGGATACCGATCCCAGTTCATCCGCTACCGAGCTGACCGCATTCAGCGCGTTTATAATACCATACCCATACCCGTTGTTAGGTGCAGACGGGAATTGACTGTCTGTGCGCGGCAGCGCAGAATTCATAATAATTCCCTCAAGCTCATCCAGGGTCAGTGAATGATTGGCCTGCAGCAGAAGCGCGGCAAGTGCGGTTGTATGCGGCCCCGCCATGGATGTTCCGCTATTCAGCGCGTATCCGCCACCAGGCACGGAAGAGCGGACATTTACACCAGGCGCGGAAACCTCCGGCTTGATTTCACCATATGGAGACGGTCCCTGCAGAGAGAAATCCGCCAGATTTTCATCGATATCCGTCGCTCCTGTGGCGAACGATTCAGGATAATTGGCCGGATTCGCTACCGAGCCGGGCCCTCCTTCAATTCCTCGGCTTGGGTCTGTGTTGCCTGCCGAAAATTCGGGAAAGATTTGCGCATCCCGCCATGCCTGCACAATCGGCCGGTACCATTCGTCTATCCCGGGCCCGCCGCCCCATGAGTTGTTGATGACATCAGGGGCCATCTCCGGATGCAGGTTGCCCTCGGAATCAACAGGGGCAAGCAGCCATTGCCCACCTTCCAGAATGATGGCATCGCTGGAAGACGGATTGAAAATCCGCACGGCAATCCACTTGGCTCCAGGCGCAACACCGATATGATGTTGCCCGTTTTCCTCGGCCCCGACCATCGTACCCATCGTATGCGTCCCATGGCCGTTCGTATCTGCCGGCAGATCAGCGCCGCTATGAGGATCGAACCAGCTCAGCTCAGGATCTGTAATATTGCCTGCCGCATCATATCCACGCCACTTGCTGCTCAGTGCCGGGTGGGAGAGTTCTACCCCAGTATCCATATTGGCTACCACGATCCCCGTACCATCAATGCCTTTTTCCCATACCTCGGGTGCATTGATTTGAGCAATATTCCACTCCACCGTCTCCGGGTCCACCTCAGTGGTCTTAAGTCCAGCCGAATCAACTGCTGAAATACGGTCCGCAGATTCGTCCTTGATTTCGGCTGCGCCGGGAGCCGGGGCATGCAAATACCGGGTTTCGTTCGGCAAAATTTTCTCTACTTCCGGCTGCAGGGCGATTTGCTGCATCACTTCTTCGGTGCTCGTAACCGCCATGGAGTTCACGATAAAGAAGCTTTTATATTCCTGAACACTTCCCTTGGCCTGCTCCTTCTGCAAAAATTCCTCCAATCCGTACTGTGTACGGGAAGCCGTCTCGCGGAGAGAGCTGACTACGGTGCTTCTCACGGAAAGCTTCGCTGCAGACGGAGTTTCACGCGTCAGCGTCGATCTCTGCAAGGCCTTCCGGGACACGGCCTCAGTGTCGGTTTGCTCCTTCATTTTGACCAGATAGGTCACGAATTTATCATCTTCAAACTGCTGTGTCAGCTTGGGAGCAACCTTGGGTTCTGCCACAGCAGCCGAGGAATCGGGTTTCATGCTCAAATAAGGTCTGGCGGACGTCGTCTCGGCATAAGCCGGCTGTATCAACGAAAATGTCATGAGGATGGCCACTCCAACGGTAAAGGACTTGTTTCTTTTACGAAATTTAAACAAACTTCTCCACTCCTTTTACTTGGATTATGACAAATGACATGTTCCGGCGTGCAGGTCGTTTTTTGCCTGAATCACCTCCTTCAAGAGTCTATGAATTTGTCAAATAGAGCTGAAGCATTGAGAGCCGATCATGGAGGGGAAATACTGAGAGAAGAAAAAGAAGAGTTGAAAAGGTGCAAGTTTGGAAATAAAAAGAGGTAATTGGAAAATTCAGTTACCACTAAAGTCAGTATAGTTATCACGTTGACACCAGGCAAGCTCTTTTTTGGAAATTTATATGATTTTGATACTTTTTTCTCATTCTATGATGATCATAAAGACCTATATACGGTGTGTTTTTCTATATTTCACACTCATTTTTCGTAGGAATTATGACGAAACAAGGCTTCTTTCACGCAAATTCTCAGCGCGTTACGGAAGCCTAATAGAAATTTTCTATCTTCATTCGTTATTTTCTATAACATCATCATTCCATCGAAAACAACCGTCAAACAAACCCGAATTTTAGTTAGCGTATCCGGTATGTGCGGGGCTTCTCCACTTGCACGGCAGCCTGTGACGATCTCTGTTGACGAAAAGCCTGCAGTGCAGACGCAAGGCTTCCCTGTCTGCGGATATACAATATTCCCGCCAGAAGGATGCCCATTCCCACAGCCATGATCAATGTGGTGAAAACCGTCAGCAGAAAGGTCAGGCAGAGCACTACAGAATCCCCGTTCCGCAGGCGTAAAATTTGCATGAAATGATGTCTTTCACTCATATTCCAGGCCACCACCAGTGAATGTTCCCACCGCCTAAAGAGGAGGGGGCTTCTTGTTTCGACGATCGCTGCCTCTCTGTAGGAAAGGTCTGACTGGATCTCCACAAGCGTTCGATGCGGCACACGCATTCCGTTCGGGGAAAACCCTCCCTACGGTATTCGGTCTATCACGCTACGATGCTCAAAGCCCGCTGCAAAATGACCTAGGCCGAAACGATGTCCCTGTCCTGCACCAGTGCAGCACGCCGGCCATAAGCCCCGCGACTAACAGATGCTCATATCCATACTGCATCACGATCGCCAGCAAAACGGGAATGAACGCTCCCGTAGGGCCCCCGATCTGGAACTGTGAACCAAAAAAATGAATAAGCAGGGTTGACAACTTCCACACATTGCCATTAGATTTAAACCTATAACCGTCTTTCCAGACGTAATGGATTCCGAATACACAATGACCTGCAGCCGCAGACGATGAGCCTGCGGTTTTTACTTTTTACATAATATTAAAATATAGGGAATATAGTTCCATGAATACAACATCCGTACTTCAGGGGCAGCAGTCCCCAGCGTAAGAACTGGATAAGAAACGCAAAAACGAGTGGCTGAAGGAAGCCGCTGCAAAATCGGCTTTTTAATATCCTGCCGGACTGATTTCGGGAGCAAAGGAGAGCGGTGTTGGTGATTCATTTGGAGAGAAGCGCAGGCCGGATCCGGCTTGTACTGGATGCTTATTTTATGGGTGAGGACGTAGTCGTGCTGCTGTCCGGGGGCGACCGTCCCCATCTGGGGACCATCACCGCAGGTGCCCGGCTGGAGCCGCTGCAAACAGTACAGCTGCAAAACCACAAGGAGTTCTACATTACCGAGGAAATCGCCGTCCGCCTGCGCAAGCAGTTCCGTGGAAATTTCGCAATCTGCTGCGGCGCGCATTTGGACGATATTACTGCCGAAGAGATCGGCCTGCTTACAGAAATGGGTGTCAGCCTCGGGAATGAATTGATCATGTTTTTAAATAAACCCGGAACATAACAGGATGGCATCGCAGTTAAAAGAGGAGGCCAATTGTGAAAAAATATGTAGAGTTCGGGATCGGAAACAAATGGTTTGTTCGAACCGAGTTCGAAGGAGATGACGGCCACGAGATAGAACATAAGGGCATTTTTATGCCAAAAAGGCTTGAATCCCTTTACATTAGAATTTGGATTAAATATACAGTTATAGTAATCGACTCGAAAGAAGGTATTAAAAAATATAAAAAGTCACGTAAAGGTTTTAAATTTCTTTTAGGACTATCCGGGTGCGATTAAATGGTCAATTTAAATGCTCATGGGAAGCTCTCATTGCCAATTAGAGCCCAGCACATGCCCTGATTTCATTGTAGAGGAATGTAAATGCTCATCTTCATCCGATCCGGATAACGTGAACCCCTGACATCCGTCACCTCAAAATCCGGCCCTTCCCGGCGGATATAGTTCGAATTCGGCAACCAGACTCCACATATGTATTTTCTTACGTTTAATCAGGAGCAGCTTTATCCGGGATTTGCAGAAAATACTGATTCATGCCGAAATCATGATAAAAACCGGGAATTTCCGCGAAATATCTTTCATCCTCCAATGTCGTTTTATAACGAACCCCCAGAATAGGAATGCTATTGAGATTCACCAGGTTTGGCTTATTCATCTTCATTTCTCCTTTGATCGTCAACTCACGGAACTTTAGAAAATCAAGCTTGGCTTGTCCCGAAATGTCTCGTTTGTGCTTAGACTTCCTGTACCTTGCGGGTGTAACACCACAAAACTGCTCAAACGCTCGCGTGAACGCTTCCTGGGACTGGTATTGAAAAGATAATGCCGTATCCAGTATCCCTGCATCTGTGCCGCGCAGCACGGCAGCCGCTTCCGTCAGTCTGCGCTTGCGGATATATTCCTGTACCGAAAAACCGGATATGGCCTGAAACAGCCGCTGAAAATGAAACGCCGAAAAACCCGCCTGCCCCGCGATCTGTCTGATGTCCATAGTTTCCTGCAGATTGGCCTCCATATAGTCAACAGCGGACTGGATGCCTTTGTAATAGTCCATGCCTTCAACCTCTCTTTCATTTCACTGTATATGTGGCTATTGTACGATAAGCGGACTCGTTTTTTTTGATTTGTTGTGCTCTATTTATAATGTGCAAAAAAAGCTGTCCCAAGCAACATACGCCTGATAGACAGCCTTTAATATCACCATATTCAATTTAATCCTCCTGCCCACTGATGCGTCGCAGAAACTGCACCGCCCGCGGACTGGTCGGATTGCCGAGCACCTGCTGTGGCGGCCCTTGTTCGACAATATGACCGCCATCCATGAAAATCACTTTGTCCGCCACATCGGCGGCAAATTTCATTTCATGTGTTACGACCGCCATCGTGCGCCCCTCGGCGGCTAACTGCTTCATAACTTTCAACACTTCGCCGACAAGCTCAGGATCAAGCGCCGAAGTCGGCTCATCGAACAAAAGCACTTCAGGCTCCATTGCCATTGCCCGGGCAATACCGACTCGCTGCTGCTGCCCTCCGGACAGCTGATGCGGGTAGGCATCGGTCTTTTCAACCAACCCAACCTTGTCCAACAGCTCCAGAGCGCGTGTCCGGGCTTCCGTTCTATCCTTCTTCTGCACAGTCACAGGTCCTTCCATCACATTCTGTACAACAGTCATGTGTGGAAACAGGTTATATGATTGGAACACCATGCCTGTTTTCTGACGCAAAGCCAGTACATCTTCTTTCTTCAGCTTCGCTCCAAAGCTCAGCGACAACCCGCCCAGTTCAAGTGTCCCCTGATCAGGCAGCTCCAGCAGATTAAGACAGCGTAGCAGCGTTGTTTTGCCCGACCCCGAGGGACCGATAATAACAAGCACCTTGCCCTTCTCCAGCGTCAGGTCTACTCCCTTCAGCACCTGCAGCGGGCCGAACGATTTATGCAAATTGCGGATCTCGATCATCGGCACCCTCTCCTTATTTGACAGCATGGCGGCTTGTCCGTTTTTCGAGATAATTTTGCAGCGCAGACAGCACCGAGCTGAATGCCAAATAAATCACACCGGCTACAGTGTATACAAGCAGCGGTTCATACGTAGTCGCTGTGATCTGCTGTGCTGCACGAAACATCTCTACATAGGTAATGGTGGCAGCAAGTGATGTATCCTTCACCAGACTGATGAAGGAATTCCCAAGCGGGGGCACCGATACACGCGCAGCCTGAGGCAAAATGACACGGCGCAAGGCCTGCGCTCTCGTCATGCCCAATGAGGATGCCGCCTCCCATTGCCCTGTCGGAATGGACTGGATCGCAGCCCGGAAAATCTCCGAATTATAAGCCCCCACGCTCAGCGTAAAACCGATGATGGCGGCAAGAAACGGATTCAGCACAACTCCTATGGAAGGAAGGCCGTAGAAAATAATGTACAACTGTACCAGCAACGGCGTGCCGCGGATGACCCATACGTAGAAGCGGGCGATCAGGTTGGGGATCTTCCAATTGGATAGCCGCACCAGGGCGGTAGCCAAAGCTAAGATCAAGCCGAGCGCAAAGGAAATAAGCGCCAGCGGAATCGTAAAAGCAACCCCTGCTTTAAGCAGGGGCCAAAAGGAATCGATTAATATCTGTATTTTGCGATCGTCCATCAGCCAGACATCCTTTTACAGTCAATTCGCAGTCCCTTGAGGATCATCCAGGGATGACCCGGACCTTATTTGGAAACATCCTCACCGAAGTATTTCTTGGAAATGGTCAGATAGGTTCCGTCAGCCTTCATATCGGTCAATGCCTTGTTCACAGCCTGCACCAGATCATCACTGCCTTTGTTGAACAATGCCGCGCTTTCCGCAGCGTTGTCGGCTTCCGCAACCGATTTGAGCGGTACATCCGGACGCTGTGTCTTCAAATCCAGGAAAGACAACCCGTCATTGACAGTTGCATCCACACGCTTGGAGAGCAGCAGATCAATCGCCTGGTTGAAGCCTTCTGTACCTACGATTTCAGCGCCATTGCTCTTTGCAATTTCTGTCAGGTTGCTCGTCAGTGACTGTGCGGACTTTTTACCCTTCAAATCCGCAAAACCCTTGATATCGTTATTGTCCTGATGCACGATCAGTACGGCTTTGGAGACGATATACGGATCGGAGAAGTCATATTTCGCCTTCCGTTCATCGTTGATGGACACTTCGTTAAATACGACGTCAAAACGCTTGGCATCCAGACCTGCGAACATGCCATCCCACTGAGTCTCGATAAATTCCGGCTCCACGCCGATACGCTTGCTCACTTCCCGGGCAATATCCACATCAAAGCCCGTCAGGTTGCCTGCTGCATCGTGAAATGTAAAAGGAGCGTATGTGCCTTCGGTACCGATCCGCAGCTTGCCGCTCGCTTTAACAGCATCAAGCCCGCTTTGCGCTTCATTATTGGCCGCTTCCTCGCTGCCTGCAGCTGTGTTAGCAGTGTTATTGGAAGCGGCATTATTGGCATTGCCGCCGCAAGCCGCCAGCAAAACCATCGTAAATGCCAGCATCAAGGTCAACAAACTGAATTTCTTCATATCCTTCACTTCTCTCTTAATTTTATATTCTAAATGCGGGACAATCCCGGCAAAAAGAATAGTACACTATTGAATTATCTGAGTCAATCTATTTATTATAATTCCAATGAATTTAGTAAGAATTACATAAATCTATACATTCTATGAAAAAACAGACCCCAGGGAACTTAGTCCCTTAAGGCCTGCCTTTCCATTACTCCGTTACGACACCGTGCAGCAGTACGGGAGCTTCCGCATGCTCAGCAATGTGCACATTCGCATAAATTTTTTCCAACACCTCATCCACATTCTCCCGATTGGAATGAATGGTCATCAGGGATTCTCCCACTTGCACGCTGTCGCCGATTTTCTTGTTCAGCATAATGCCGACCGCCAAATCAATTTCGGATTCCTTCGTAGCGCGGCCTGCGCCGAGCAACATCGCTGCCGTGCCGATTTCGTCGGCCACCATCTCGGCTACCACGCCGTCCTGCCGTGCCGGAACCTCAATCCGGTAGGCCGCCTGCGGCAACCGCTCGGGATGATCCACCACGGACGGATCTCCACCCTGATTGGCGATGAACTCCTTGAATTTCTCCAGCGCCTGTCCGCTGCGGATCGCTTCCTTCAGCTTCTCTTCCGCTTCTTCCAGCGAATCGGCCTTCTGCGCCAAATAGACCATCTGTCTGCCAAGCGCCAGGCACAACTCCTCCAGATCCTGCGGCCCCTGTCCCTTCAGTGTATCAATCGCCTCCTGGACCTCTAGCGAATTTCCGATCGCGAATCCGAGCGGCTGGCTCATGTCCGAAATGACGGCCATCGTCTTGCGGCCAACGTTGTTGCCGATGCTGACCATCGCTTTGGCCAACTCCACGGCCTCTTCGGCTGTCTTCATGAAAGCGCCAGCGCCTGTTTTTACATCCAGCACGATGGCGTCTGCACCTGCCGCAATTTTCTTGCTCATGATCGAGCTGGCAATCAGGGGAATGGAATTGACAGTTGCCGTTACGTCGCGCAACGCGTACAGCTTCTTGTCAGCCGGCGTCAGGTTGCCGCTCTGGCCGATGACCGCAATTTTATGCTCATTCACCAGCTTGACGAATTCGTCCTTGGTGATTTCCACATGGAAGCCTGCGATCGATTCCAGTTTGTCGATCGTGCCGCCAGTATGTCCCAGCCCGCGTCCCGACATTTTGGCCACCGGAATGTCCAGTGCCGCCACGAGCGGAGCCAGTACCAGTGTCGTCGTATCTCCTACACCTCCAGTGGAATGCTTATCCACCTTAATGCCTTCAATCGCGGACAGATCAATCGTTTCTCCGGACTCTACCATGGCCATCGTCAGATCCGCCCGTTCACGGGCCGTCATGTCCCTGAAGAAAATCGCCATAGCCAATGCGCTTACCTGATAATCCGGAATCTGGCCGTTCGTATAACCGTCGATGACAAAGCGGATTTCCTCGGTGGTGAGCTCCTCTCCATCCCGTTTTTTTTCAATGATGTCTACCATTCTCATCATGAATTCTCCTCACTATGCACAATACTTTGCGCCCAAAAATGGACGAATCAATCCATATGCTGTACGTTACTCCAGCGTAATCGCAGTTTCCAGCGCAACCTCCATCATATCGTTAAATGTAGTCTGCCGTTCTGCAGCAGTCGTCTCTTCTCCCGTAAGCAAATGATCACTTACCGTGAGAATCGTCAGCGCATTCACCCCATGCTTGGCAGCCAGCGTATACAGCGCGGTCGTTTCCATTTCTACACCCAGCACGCCATGAGCCATGAGCTTCTCCACGACGGATTTATCGTCACGATAGAACATATCGGAGCTGAAAATATTGCCGACATGCATATTCAAACCTTTGGCCACCCCACGCTCATACGCTTCTTTCAGCAGATGGAAGCTCGCGATCGGCGAGAAATCGTATCCGCCGAACACATGCCGGTTCATGCTGGAATCCGTACAGGACGCCTGCGCCAAAATCACGTCACGCACACGGACATGCTGCTGCATACCCCCGCATGTACCAACACGGATCAGATTGCGTACGCCATATTCAGTAATCAGTTCGTTCGAATAAATGCTGATGGACGGAATGCCCATGCCCGAGCCCTGCACGGAAATCCGCTTGCCACGGTAAGTTCCCGTAAACCCGAGCATACCGCGCACCTCGTTGTAACAGCTCACATTCTCCAGATAAGTTTCAGCTATGTACTTGGCACGCAGCGGGTCGCCAGGCAGCAGAATCGTTTCCGCCACCTCTCCCTTTTGTGCTCCAATATGTATGCTCATGTGCAATTCCTCCTTCAGGGATGATAATAAACCAAAAGATAAGCTTACTCTAAATGATTCTTAATGCGTGCCCCACTGAAATTATAGGAGCAATCCGGCCCCGTTCCCTGCTGGCTGCATAAGCCATACCAGCCTGGATCGAGTCTCGTTCCCTATTGTTTCCCGATTAATAGGAAGCGGTGGATTGTCCGCCTTCCATAATTTTCACACCCGAGCTGGCTCCGATGCGTGTCGCCCCCGCTGCGATCATACGCTCCATGTCTTCCCGGCTGCGCACTCCTCCGGACGCCTTGACCCCTAACTTGTCACCTACCGTTTTACGCATCAATGCCACATCTTCTGGAGTAGCCCCGCCTGTAGAGAAACCGGTCGAGGTCTTGACGAAATCTGCACCGGCTTTAACAGACAGCTCACAAGCACGCACCTTCTCCTCATCCGTCAGCAGACATGTTTCAATGATGACCTTCACGAGCGCTTTGCCCTCCGCAGCCTCCACAACCACCCGGATATCCCGTTCAACCAGTTCATCATTGCCATCCTTCAATGCGCCGATATTAATGACCATATCCACCTCGGTCGCTCCCTTGGCAATCGCATCACCCGCCTCAAAAGCTTTGACCTCGGAAGTAGAAGCCCCCAGCGGGAAACCGATTACAGTGCATACCTTCACATCCGTGCCCTTCAACATCTCTGCCGCAAGAGCAACCCTCGCCGGATTGACACACACAGACGCGAATTTATATTTCTTCGCTTCCTCGGCCAATGTGCGGATTTCCGCTTCTCTTGCGTCCGCCCGCAACAGTGTGTGGTCGATCATTCCTGCCAAATTCATTTAAACCGCTCCTTTATACAATTCTTTGCAAATCATTTCCTGATCAGCTCAAGCCTATACTAACACGCGTTTGAACTTAAGTAAATTCACTCATGAAATTTTGTTCACCATTGCTGAGAGGCTCACAAAACGCCGCATTGCTGCAATTCTTTGCTGGTCAGATCAACAACGCTTGAGCGGTAAACTGATCCGTCACCAAAATGTTGGCGTACCTCCCCACAAGCGCCGCCCGGATCGCGTCAATTTTACGCTGGCCGCCTGCTACCAGGATCGACTTCTCCTTCTTTTGCAGATCAGCAAGATCGATGCCTACGGTACGGTTGTTAATCTCCTCGCTGCATATGTGTCCGTCTCTGTCAAAAAAACGCGAGCAAATGTCCCCTGCACCGGTTTGCTGCAAATAAGCCTGCTCTTCCGCACTGAAATAGCCAAGCCTGAACAGCAGTGCGTCCTCCTTGACGGTTCCCACTGTAAACACCGCGATGTTGGCCTGTTTACCCAGCTCGATTATGCGGCGGATGTGCCGGTCCTCTTCCACCATCTGCTTCAGAGCGACGCTATCGAATATGACCGGCAGCGGCAGGTAGCGGGCAGTAGTGTGAAAGGCATCAGCGAATAGATGAACGGTTTCTGCAGCATATGTATTGACATGTGAATGGCTGACTCCCCCTTTGAGTTGTACTACCTCAACTCCCCGTACCGGTTTGGATTCGAGCTGCTGTGCCACCGCATGCATCGTTGTTCCCCAGGTTACACCGATAATGTCCGAGTCCTGTACCGTCTCCTGCAGGAAATCGGCAGCCTTTTTGCTGATATGCTTCTGAATTACCCGGTATTCATTCTCGGGCGAGTAACAAACCAGCACCTGATCAAGACCGTAGGTCTGCTTAATCTCTTCCGCCAGGGCATCCAGATCTTCAAGCGGATCGATGATGCTGATCCTGACAAACCCGCGGTCTTTGGCATACTGCAGCATGCGGGACACCGTAGGACGGGATACGCCCAGACGCTCGGCAATGTCCTGCTGGCTATAATCCGACAAATAATAAAGGCGGGCAGCTTCTATGCTTAACCTCTGTTTCTCGTTTTCCATAATATTCAACCTACTTATCTGCATTAATGGGCAACAATCTGGCTTTTTCACACAAACTTTATTATACCTTCTCCCGCTGTTATTTACGATGCTTCGTTCAGTTACTCTTAGGGGCTTATCAAGGAAATTGGAAATCGGATGCCTGCCCTGAATTTGTTGTTTACCGGATAGATTCAGTCATATATACTGTTAATCAGACCATTCTGGAATCCAGAATATTTCATTTTTCAGATCAAAAGAGGTGACGGTTATTGAAGTACGAGCATTCTCATGAAGCAAACGGCCCAAACGACACGCTTGTCATCAACGAGCAGCAGAAAAAGCTTCTGCAAAGCGCCCTGCGCATCACTATTATGCATGCCCTCGGCAATGAGCCGAAAACGGCCAAACAGGTGGCAGACCAGCTTCACAAAACTCCGGGAAACGTCCATTATCATATTCAACGCCTTTATGAGGCAGGGCTGCTGGAGCTGGCGGATACCCGGACACAGGCCGGTATTGTGGAAAAGTATTACAAGGCCAAAGGGACCCGCTTTCATTATCCGGGCGCCAAAGAGGATGGAATGCATAATAGCGAGTCTGTCATGGACTGGTTCAGCAGATTGCATCTGTCCGCCCCGGAATTCAAGGAGTTCCGGGACGATTTGATCACCCTGCTTGAAAAGTGGGAAAAGCGCACAGGAGACAGCGACGAATTTGCAGTCAGCATCCGTGTAGCCCGCATCTCGTCTGAACAGAATGAGTGAGTCTTCCGCTTACGACCTGGCCTTTGCTACGAAGGAATGCTACTTAATGATGTAAATTGGAGGATTTTAGCGATGAATTCAGAAACTTCCGCTGCTGCAGCTGCTGCGGCATCACAGCCCCCAGACTCAGGCTGGCGCAATTTTATTACACCGATCAGGCAGTCCAGGGCGTTTACCCTGCTTTGGCTCGGACAATGGATTGCCGTGCTCGGCAGCTCCGTCACTACCGTCATACTGCCGATCGTGATTTATTCCGTTACCGGCTCCACCACCATTATGGGGTTGGCAATGGCGGTTTATATGCTGCCCAATGTACTGGTTCTTCCCTTTTCCGGATGGATCGTTGACCGGGTAGACCGGGTCAGGCTGATCCTGTTCACGAATGGCACTCGCTTTCTGCTCATGCTTTGCGCCTGTTTCACCATGCTGGGAGGCCGTATGAATCTGCCACTTCTGTTTGCGGGACTTGCTGTCTACGGGCTGATGGACGGGATTTTTAATCCCGCATACTCGGCGCTGCGGGCACAGGTGTTTACGCCTGACATCCGGAACGCGGCGAACGCCCTCTCCCAGATCAGTGTACAGGCCGTACGTCTGCTTGGACCGCCGCTGGGTGGTATCATCGTGTCCGTTACCTCCGCCGGCATCGGCTTCGCCCTTGACTCGCTGACTTACCTGGTTTCCTTTCTCTGCTTTTGGTTGCTGTCCTCAGTTCTTGCAGGTATCCCGTCGTCATTCCGGGATTCAACAGGCGGGAAAGGAAGCTTTATTTCTGAATTTATGGAGGGTTTCCATGTTTTAAAAAAGGAGCCATGGCTGTGGATCACGATTCTGGCTTTTTGCTTCATCAATATATGCTACACCGGCATCATTTCCGTACTTGTGCCGTGGCTGTTCAAGGTTCATCACGGCTACAGCCCTATCATATACGGACTGGCCATGACCGGCACCGGCGCAGGAGCTATCATCGGAGCTTTCGTCTATGGCGCAAAGCGCACATGGAAGCACCGCGGACTTATTGCCTACGCCGGAGCCTTTGCCAGCGGTCTGGCTCTTTTTCTGCTCTCTTGTATCAATTGGATGCCTGGTTTGATTCTGATCATGTTTCTTGAAGGATTCGGCATCATGATGTTTGCGATCATCTGGGAGACCAGCCTGCAGGAGCTTGTGCCCCCGGAAGCGTTCGGCAGGGTTGCCAGCCTGGATATGCTCGGTTCCTTTGCCCTGCTTCCTGCCGGTTATCTTGCCGTCGGCGCTCTGGCTGATCTGATTGGGGGCATCTGGACGATTCAGTTGTTTGCGCTCATCGGAATGGCGATCGTGGCAGGCGTGCTGTGCATCCCTTCCATACGCCGTTTTCAGTAAAACTTATAACCCTGTTGAATCAGCAAAAAACCGCCAATAAAATACATTGGCGGTTTGTGGTACGATGTGGCAACGACAGGTTTATCCTCTGCTTCTTCCCATGGAACGGAATATCAAGCTTACGATGGCAACCAGAACAATCGCTCCGATCAAGGCCGGAATGATGTAGAAGGTGCCGATGACAGGACCCCATTGGCCCAGAATCAGGCTGCCCAGCCAGCCGCCGATGAAACCGGCGATAATATTGCCGATAATCCCTCCCGGAATATCCCGGCCTACGATCATGCCTGCTAACCAACCAATGATACCGCCTACGATCAATGCCCATAACCAACTCATATTGTCCCACCTCGTTTAATTTTTTGTCGTTGTGATTTATTATTAACCAAATACAAGGATTTGTAACACGGGAAATGACTCCATCCTAACATTTACCATTTCGACATCACCTTGCCCGCATAAAGCGGTTCCACCTTCTCCTGACTTCTGTTACACTGGAAGCAATTCCAAGACGCTGCGGAAAATCCGAAGAAAAGAGGGGGAAGGCCATGGAATGCAGAGCAGGCTGCGCCGCATGCTGCATCGTCATCAGCATCTCATCACCCATTCCTGGCATGCCTCATGGCAAGCCTGCAGGAGTTCTGTGTTCTCAGCTCACGGAGAACGGGAAATGCAGGCTGTTTGGCCAGCCGGAACGCCCGGTAGTCTGCAGCGCGCTGCATGCATCCGAGGAAATGTGCGGGGCTACGGACGAAGAAGCCTATAAAATTCTTGCGGAGCTTGAGGAACTGACACAGCCAGCCGAATAATGCAGCAGCGATCGCTTCCTGATTTCCATGAGGGAGCGGTCTTTTTCTTTTTGTGGAAACGCTGCTTCCCTACTCGTTCCGGTGACAAGGGCCTATCACACTGCATATGATGTCAGTGACGATGACTACAGAGAGGAGAGAGTTATTTGAAAAAAAACAGGCGTACTCCGGGCAGCAGAAGAAAAAAGAGGCCCTATTACGTTGACAATCCTCATATCAATGAGCTGGATTGGTTGACGCCCGCCAAGAAAGCAGAAATGCAAGTTCATGCCGTTGCCGCGCCTAAGACTCTGACAGCTTTCGCCCCTTCGACCGTACAAGCCGAAGCGGCAGAGTATTTCAAGCCTGAAATTGCAGACCAGTCGCAGCAACTGGCGGATCACTCTGTTCTGGGGCGTCCTTTAACCCCCGGTTCGGTTCAGTCCGCTGCGCTTGCTCAGGAAGCAGTTCTATCAGAGCATGTAGCCCACAATGCCATTCATGCGGAGCATTTGCAGCCCAAGGCTGTACTGGCACATAATTGGGGAGCCCAATCCATCTCCAGGGAAGCGAAAAGAGATACAACCGTCATGTCCGGCAAGCTTGCCGATGGCAACGTCATCTCCTTCAAGCTTGGCCGGAAATCGGTGCAATCGATCCATATCGAAGAAGGGGCTGTTCAGGCAGAGCATCTGGCCGACAAAGCCGTGCAAGCCGAACACCTCGCGCCAGGCTCGGTAGATTCCAATCATTTGCAATCATCCTCCGTGCTGGAACACCATATCACTCCGGATGCTATAACAGGAGACGCACTGCAAAAAGGAGCCGTCTCCTGGGATCATTTTAGCGAGGGGCTTCAGGATACCCTGGCCCCTGCAAAGGAACTTGACGGCAGCATGCTGCTTCCAGGTACTGTTGAAATGTCCCACCTTACGGTCGATGTTCAGGCCTCCATTCAGTCCCTTCATGAGAAGGTGGAGCATTTACAGCAGGCAAATGAAGTGGATTCACTTGCAGTAACTGAACAGCCCCGGCAGCCAGCCATTACACCGATCCGGTGCGCCGGGGATCAGCCAGTTCTGCAGCAGTTCGGTCGAATCCCATTCCTGATGCACGAAAACTCAGACATAACGGAAGCGACCGTCACGTTCGATGAGCCTTTTTCAAACCCGAACTATATCCTTGTGGCCATGATCAATCATTCCGCGTTTTACGCTGTACTGAAATCCCAATCCTCTGTAAGCGCCGTACTGGAAATTGCAAAGCTGAGACAGACGGATCAAAATTTCGGCGTGATTTCATGGATCGCAATCGGCAGTGATTAAACAAAAAGCCTTAACCCGTGAGACTAATGGGTTAAGGCTCTTTCATTCAACAAGCCCCTGTTCTGGTATGATGAAAAAAAAGTTGCGGCAATCGCTTGGAGGAGGATAGGATCGTGAATGCAATTGACAAGAGGATCAACGAATTAACCAAATATTATCCTGACTTGACCACCCCCGCTGATCTTGATGCCTTCTGGGAGCGTTCTTTACAAAAGGCGTACACCAAACCGGTCTCAGCCGTTAAAACTCCTGTCCCTACCCCTTATGCGTATATGGAGGTCTTTCACCTCACTTACGAAGGCTGGGATGATACCCCGCTGCACGCCTGGTACATTCGGCCTGCTTTTATGAAGGAAGAGAAGTTGTCCTGTGTTGTGCTGTTTCATGGTTATACTGGCGGCAAGGGTTATCCTGAGCAGTATGCCTCATGGCTCATGCTCGGAATGGCCGTGCTGGCGGTGGACGTGCGCGGTCAGGGAGGAGAGACCGGGAACAGGCTGGACAGCGGCTACGGAACGGTGAAAGGCTGGGTGAGCCAGGGGATTCTAAGCAAAGACACATGTTATTACAAAGCGATCACCATCGATGCGCTCAAAGCTGTGGAGTGGGTATCCACCCAGCCTGATGTCGACTCTGCCAAAATCGCGGTGTGCGGAGCCAGCCAAGGTGGGGGGTTAGCGTTGATCGTCTCGGCCCTTAGCCGCAAGCCTTCCGTTGCTGTAGCCAACATCCCGAATATGTGCCACATGGATTTCGGCATTTTGCACTCCACTGGTTCACTCACTGAGGCAGCGGAGTTTGTCCACCGCTTCCCGGAACACTTTGACAAGGTGCTTGAAACACTCAGCTATTTCGATATGCTTAATCTCGGCTGCCGGATCACCATTCCCGTTATGGTCTCCGTGGGCCTGAAAGATACCATATGTATGCCGGAAACCATCTTTGCCGCCTATAACCGGATTACCTCACAAAAGCGGATTGAAATTTACCCCTTTACCGGACACGACGTCGGTGCTCGTCAGCAGCGGAGGACGGCTGAATTTATTCTCGATCATTTCAATAATTTCAATAATACCTAATAACCCAAAAACCGCAGGAAAAGAGCAGCTTGCCCTCCCTGCGGTTTTATTCATCTATTGAACCTTTTAGGCTGACCTGGAAATGTTCCCGTCTTCCCATTTTCGCATCCACAGCAAATCCATCACGATCAGGCCAAATGGAATAAATGACACAAAGAAAATAATAACGGGCCGGCTCAAAGACCAGTCCAGCGCAGACCTTGCGTAGATCAGGGTCAAGACCAGCAGCAAAAAGGTCGCTCCATAGATGTTGCCAAATATCGTAACAGCCTGCGGCATCCCTGCGCTCTTCAACGGATATGCCACAAACAGTATGAGTAAATAAGCGACAGCCTGAATCCAGGCTGTAAGCCGGAAGCGGCCTAAAGGTGTTTTAAGCACGGTTTTGATCCCCTTTCATGATAAGTCCATTATAACGAAAAGGAGGGCGAACTCCAATAAGCTGCGGTTATCCTGCTTCTCCCTTTATAAGGGCCAAGCCAGACGTTTCCCACGCATGCATAATAAAACATTTGCTTTGGGAAAATGAAGCTGTGCAGAGCAGACATCCATCGTTTTCTCGGGCACATGCAGTCAGAGCAAAAAGGAGGTGCACAGCATGGCAAAACCGGACAACCGTGCCGATAATGTAGAAAAGTTGCAGGATACCGTACAGGATACGATCGAAAACTTCAGAGAAGCCGAAGATTATCTCGACGAGCATGCCGATGAAATTTCAACTGCGGAACGGAATACGATTGAGGAAAAAAATGACCGCCGTAAAACCAGTATCCGCGGCATGCGTGAGGAAATAAAGGACGAGGCCGGACATCAGCGGAATACGTAACCTAAATGCGGCGGGAACCTTGCGGTTTCCGCCGTTTGATTATTTTGACCTATTTGATTGTGTGTGATACAGTTTTGTTTGAGGTGATTGCTAACATGCTGACAAAGCTTGGTATACTTGACCAATCTCATATTCCCGAGGGCGGAACAGCAAAGGATGCCCTTTCCCAGACCACACGGCTGGCTCAGGAGGCGGACCGGCTGGGCTACAGCCGCTACTGGGTCTCCGAGCATCACGCCTCCAAGGCGCTCGCTCACTCCAGCCCGGAAGTGCTGATTGCCCATCTGGCAGCGAATACCGAACGCATTCGGGTCGGCTCCGGTGGAATTATGCTGCCGCATTACAGTGCATACAAAGTCGCGGAAAACTTCAGGCTGCTCGAAGCGCTCTATCCCGGCCGGATCGATCTGGGAATTGGACGCGCTCCTGGCGGGATGCCGCTGGCGACACGGGCGCTGCAGGAGGACAAATATCAGACGGTCGACCGTTATCCGCAGCAGGTAGTGGATCTGATCGGATATTTACAAGATTCTATTATGGAAAACCACCGTTTTGCCGGCCTAAAAGCCTCCCCCTCCATTGAAACGGTCCCCGAGCTGTGGATGCTGGGCTCCAGTGGGGAAAGCGCAAGATTGGCCGCCATTATAGGCGCTTCCTTCGCATTTGCCCAGTTTTTCGGTACTCCTGGAGGCGTTGAGGCAACCCGCCATTATCACGAACATTTCGAACCATCTGTGATGGAAGACCGTCCGCGTTCCATGGCCGCGGTTACCGTGATATGTGCGGAAAGCGAGGAAGAAGCGGATGAGCTGGCCTCCAGTTCCGATTTATTCTTTTTACAACTGCACAACGGCCAGGAACTGAATTCGCTCCCTTCTGTTGAAACAGCCTTATCCTATCCTTATACCGAGTTGGACCGCGAACGGGTCAGACAGTCAAGAGCCTGGCGCGTAGTGGGGACCCCCGCTCAAGCCCTGGAGAAGCTTAAGCGGCTTGCGGAGCAATACCGAACCGACGAGCTTCTCCTAGTCTCCTCCATTCACGATTTCGATAAAAGAATTCGTTCTTACCGTCTGCTCGCTGATGCGTTCGGTCTCAAATAATTCTTGAAAAACAGATTACCTGTCTGCCTTTGACACCATTCTTTATATTCATGCTAAAAAAATAAAAATGCCCACAAAAATCCCGCTGTTGGCCTATAACAGCGGGTTATTTTTCAGGACAGTTAAAGTTCGTCTGCACTTACTATATGAAGTAAATGATTATGATTATCGCACAGTCTCTGAAGTAAGTTCCTTCTCTGTTTCGCTTTCATCGCTGCTGTCGTTTTGAACCTGGCCAATCACCTTATCCAGCAGCTTCACCCATGGAGCAGCGTCACCACCGCAGCTTTCAATATCGCCCAGCCAAGCCTCCAAATGGGATTGCTCTTCCGGCAAATCGATCACCAGACTGTCTTCCTCCACCTCAATAACACAGCTTGATTTCATTTCAATACCCTCTCCTTTTTAAAACCCAAACGAATTATACGCCTCTTGCTGGCCAAATACAATGTCAGGCTTGTTAAAGTTTGATGTGATACACTTCATCTGCGATATTCATCGTGGATTCACGGTGGGATATCAGCACAATTGTCCTTCCTTCCCGTTCCTGATCCAGCGCTTTCAGAATGATGGCCTCATTGAATCCATCCAGATTGCTTGTCGGCTCGTCCAGCAACATTAGCGGGGATTGGCGGATAAAAGCCCGTGCCAGCCCGATTCGCTGCTTCTCACCGCCGGACAGTCTTCCGCCAAGCTCCCCGACCTTTGTACGGTAGCCTTCCGGCAGTGACATAATAAACTCATGCACGGATGCCTTCCGCGCTGCGGCTTCTACGAGTTCAGGGCTGGCATCCGCCCGTCCAATGCGAATATTGGCTTCAATCGTATCGTTGAACAGGAAGGTATCCTGCGTCACATAGCTTTGCAGGCCACGCAGTGCAGCCGTATTGATCACACGGATATCCTGGCCGGATATTTGCACCGACCCGGTCTGTGGATCGTAAAATCTCATCAGCAGCTTGAGCAATGTTGATTTGCCTGACCCGCTCCTCCCTGTGATACCGAGAATGCGGCCACGGGTTACAGGTATACTGATGCCCTCCAATACCGCTCCTCCGTCATAAGCAAAGCTGATGTTATCCCATCCTGCACCGGTAAACTTCGGATGGCTTCCGGTCGTCACTTCTTCCACCGTCTCCTGCTCATCCAGCAGCCGCAGCAGCCGTTCACCGCTGGCAAAAGTCTGCAGCAGATTGTTGGACAGCTGGCTGAGCGCGATTACAGGACCGAAGGAGCTGAAAAGGGCGATGGTTGGAATCAGCACTCCGCTGTAGCTTATCTGGCCCGCAGTCTGGAGATGCAGACCTGCAAGCAGCAGGACAAAGGAGAATCCCAGCACCGCGGCCTCCGATAATGCACGTGTTACGCCCTCATGCTTCTTCAGCGATTTCTGCTTGCCTTCAAGCTCATGAGTCATCTCTGAAATGGTACTCAAACGCTGCTTGCCGCAACCATACTGAATGACTTCTTTGAGCCCGCTCAGGCTGTCCAGAAAATAGCTGCTGAGCACCCCAAAGCTGTCCCGGTATTCCATACCCTGGCGTTTTCCGATACGGGAGGTGACAATGGGAATGATCAGACCCACTGTAATGTAGGCGGCAGCGGCAATGCAAGCCAGCGTTCCGCTGTACGCTGCAATGAAGATTGTCATGATCAGGGATGTTATGACACCGATCACAACAGGTGCTATCGTATGAGCGTAAAATACTTCAAGCAGTTCAATATCACTGGTGATTATTGCAATCAGGTTTCCCTTATCGCGTCCTTCCAGCTTGGCTGGTGCCAGCCTGCGCAGTGTCTGGAATACCTTGTCGCGCAACACGGCCAACAGCTTGAAAGCAATATAGTGGCCGCTGATCTGTTCTCCGTAGCGCAGTAGCCCGCGCAGAATGGCACAGACTGCGACAGCACCAGTGATAAGCCCGGGATTCAGTGACTGATCCATTCCCATGCCGTACAACAGCAGGTATCCACCCAGAATGGGAATTGCTATGGCTGCCAGAAAGCCCAGCACCCCGAATATAATCGTCACCAGCATGATCGGCACAAGCGGACCCAACAGTACCATCAGCCTTGCCATAATGTTCAGGCCGCTCCTACGCATATGCCATGCCCCCTTTGGCAAATTGCTCAATTTGCTGCTGGCTGTTGAACAGTGCCGCGTAATGGCCATTTAGCCCCAGCAGCTCACGATGTGTACCGCTTTCCACAAGCCGCCCCTCCGACAACACATGGATACAGTCAGCCTGTACGACATTCGCCAGCCGATGCGAAATCAGAATAATCGTTTTGCGTCTGGCCAGTGTGTGAATGACCTCCATAATCTTCTCTTCACTTTCTACGTCAATGTTAGAGGTGGCCTCATCAAAAATGTAAATATCGCTGTCATGCAGTAAGGCTCTGGCCAGGGCCATCCGCTGGCGCTGGCCGCCGGACAGATTGGCCCCCTGCTCTTCCAGCGCATAGGACAGGCCACCTTGGGAAAGTACGAATTCCCGTAAATTCACCTGCTCCAAAGCCTGCAACAGATCATCCTCATCCGCAGCCGGCGCTCCCATACGCAGATTTTCCTTAACCGTTCCCTTGAAAATATGACTGCCCAGGCTCACCAGTGTAATCCGCTGCATGACTGTCTGCTCCAGTATATCCCGCCTTTCGCTTCCTCCCACAATCAATCGTCCCTCATAACCGTTCACAAAGCCCATCATCAGTGCGGCAAGCGTACTTTTGCCTGAACCGGATTGGCCTACGAAGGCAGTCAGACTGCCTTGCGGAATGTCCAGGTTAATATCCTTGAGCGTTGTTTGCCCGGCCTCTCTTTTCGCACCATTGTAGGAAAAACTTAATTGCTCCAGTTGGATGCTCCCATCATGGATAGTGCCGTTGCCCCGCTGTCGTTCATCGAGCTCAAGCAGCTCAAAAATCTTGTCGCTGGCCGCCATGCCATTCATGGCAATGTGAAAATAAGAGCCAAGCAGCCGCAGGGGAATGAAGAACTCCGCCGATAGCAACATAACTGTCAAGGCGCCCCACAGAGGAATCCGTCCCGCGGCGAATTCATTAGCAGCTATGATCACACCTATTGCGGCTCCACCGTAGGCGATGATGTCCATGATCGCAACCGAGTTCAATTGCATACGCAGCACACGCATGGTCATCCGCCGGAAGCTTTCAGCAGTGGCATTCATCTCCTCGTGCCGCTGCTCGTCGGCTGCATAGATTTTCAGGGTGGTCAGTCCTTGCAGATTTTCCAGGAATCCATTACCGAGATTGACGTAGCTTCCCCAGTACTTGCTGAACAGCTTCCTGGCGAATCTCATAATTGCAATGATTGATACGGGAATGAGCGGAACACAAATCAGCAGGATTAATGCCGATTTGAAGCTGATGAACGACAGGATAACGAATAAAGTCAAGGGAGCAAGCAAACTATAGAACAATTGCGGCATATAACGTCCAAAATAATGCTCCAACTGCTCCACACCCTCCACGGATATCTGAACCGCTCCGGCAGTTGAGGTCCGCTCCGTGTACCCAACCCCCAGTTTCAACAGTTTGCGGTATAGACTGGTACGCAGGGTTTGCTTGGCATTGTTTGAGGAGCGCCAGGACAGCAGGCTGGCGACATAAGCGCAAATACAACGAATGCCAATGGACCCGGCAATAATTCCGCAGGCCAGTAGAGTAAAGCCTCCTGTCAGTTGTCCCTCCCAGCCGCGCTGCAGCATCGTTGCAACCGTAATAACCGCACAGACGTTGGCTAACAGACCGATCCAGTTCATCAGAACACCAAGTGCAATATATTGGCGGGAATGCTCAACCAGAGCCAGCAGTCTGCTATCCATCATTTTTGAGCGCTTGCGCGGTGCATCGTTGCTTGCTTCACTGACTCGGGGGCTTTCTGTACGAATCCGAAATATAAAATAGTAGTATTTGAAAGCTGCTGCCAACAAGATTCCTCCTTTGACCCAGAAGGAATTTGAAAGAATAAAAGCAAGTGCCAGCATGGATGAAGCAAATCCGACCGTTATGATCTTGGTCCGCAGCTTCATGGAACGGGTGCGTATAAAGCTCTCCAGATGATTTTTGTACAGCCTTGTCGATAGGAACCATTGATTAAATCGATCTGATCCCCGTGCAAAGCAAAGGGCGGACAGCAACAAGAAGGGAGTGCTCGGCAATAAAGGGAGAACTGCCCCGGCTGCTCCTAAAGCGAAGAAAAACAAACCCAATCCAACATATATGGGCTTCAAAGTATACACCTCCATAGAATTCATTCTGCAGCTTCGAGTACTTGCTCATGGTATGTAGTTCACCCCTCCTCTCTTGACCCATAATGTATCAGACAAAAGAAGTGGTGATATTATTTTCGATAATGATAATCATTATCAATAAAATATTATATACATTTTTATTTTTCTCTCATGTGATTATGCTCACAGCTTATTAAATATCTGCAAATATTTACGACGAAAGATCCTGGAGATGTTGTCTTACCAAAACAAAAAAACAGGAAGCTCTCGCTTCCCATTTTTAAAGGCTGGTTTTCAGTTAAACACGTGTGACGATCCGGTCCACCAAACCATATTCCACCGCTTCTTCAGCTGAGAAAAAATGGTCCCGGTCCGTATCCTTCTCTATGCGCTCTAACGGCTGACCCGTATGATCGGACAAAATTTTGTTCAGTTTTTCCCGGCTTTTCAGAATTCGTTCCGCCTGTATCCGGATATCGGAAGCCTGACCCCGAGCCCCTCCATGCGGCTGATGGATCATGATCTCGCTGTTGGGCAGGGCAAGGCGCTTGCCCTTGGTACCGCCGGTCAGCAGAATCGTTCCGAAGCTTGCCGCCATACCGATACATATCGTTGATATATCAGGTTTCACAAACTGCATCGTATCATAAATGGAAAACCCGGCCGTCACCGATCCTCCTGGGCTGTTAATGTACATTTGAATATCTTTCTCGGGATCTTCGGCAGCCAAATGCAGCAACTGGGCCACAATGATGTTCGCCATATGATCTTCAATCTCACCGGACACCATAATGATACGGTCTTTCAACAGCCTTGAATAAATATCATAGCTGCGTTCTCCACGGCTGGTCTGCTCCACAACGTACGGTATAGCATTCATATTGCATTCTCCTGTTCTACGCTGCCAATTGAGCCCTCGTCTCGTCCGGCTGCTGCCGTCGTGAGTTCACTCTGCCTGCCCGCATACTGCTTTCAAGAATAACTGGAAGCAAAGCTTGCGGTTCTGCCGCATCATGCAGTCCCAGCTCGACAAGAAGCTGTACATCACCGCGCCGGAAGGCGGATAAATAGGCCTTCAGCAGTTCCCTGCTTTCCTGATCCTCAGGAAGACAAACAGCTTCGGCACGCCGCTCTTTGCCATCGGCCAGGGCGGCACGTGCTCTGGATAACGCTGCCTTGACTGCTCCTTCGGTCGTACCCAGCAGTTCAGCCACCTCACTGGTTTTGTACTGCCATATCTCCCGCAGCAGGAAAATGGTCCGCTGCCACGGCGGCAGCCAATGAATGAGAGTGGAGAGCGCCAGCTCAAGATCCGTCCCGTACTTGTCACTACTATACGCTGCATTTACATTTAAACGTGAGGCAGCGCGTTGACCTGCAGCCTGTCGCCTAATCCGGTCAATCCACGTATTCCGCGCTGAACGGATGAGGTACGCCTCCCAGTTCACAGCCGTATCCTGCAGCGGCAGCTTCCCAAGCAGCTGAAGACAAGTGCTCTGTACCAAATCTTCGGCTTCCCATCTGGAACCTGTAAGCTTAAGGCAGTATTTCAGCAAAGAAGGCAGAGCTTGCAGAAGCTCGGCATGCGTTTGTTTATTTAAATAATCTGTGTGTGTGGATTTCACAAAGGCCATAAATGGGGCCCCCCTTTGTTAAGTCCTTGTTAAAGGTTTCATGAAGAAGACGATTGGAGATATGAAAAAGATACGCTGCAAAGAAATTTTTTAGAGGATCAATTAAAATAAAAACGCTATTCCGAAGAAAGTCTGGCTTCAGAATAGCGTTTATCAGGCTAAATAACAAATCATAAAGAGATCGGGACGACACGATTTGAACATGCGACCCCCTGGTCCCAAACCAGGTGCTCTACCAAGCTGAGCTACGTCCCGATGTATACGTAATCATACTGCTGATTGCGTTAACAGTCAATTAACAATTTGGGTAAACAAGATTTTATGAAACCTTAACGATGTATTAAATTACCTGCATAAACAACAGATGACAGGCTTATGCAGGTAATTTTTAAAATTAAACTCAAGCCTCGTGACAGCTATTCTGTTCAACCTGACGTGAATCCAGACCGACCGTTTCCCGCTCAGGGCGGAGTCCACAGATGACGGCGACACGGCAGTATCCAGGTCACAGCTGCTGCACATCCACCTCGACCAACATGTTCTGCAGCGGCGTGCCGCGATAAATCCCCTTGACCGGAACAATATCGAAATAATCCCGTCCATGCGCCAGTTTGACGTACCGTTCGTCCACACGGTTGTTGTTCGTCGGGTCGAAGCCGAGCCAGCCGGTGCCGGGAATGTACGCTTCGACCCAGGCGTGAGACGCCTGCTCGAAGTCGGCCGTCCGCGTCTGCAAATCGCCGACAAAATGGTAACCGCTCACGTAACGAGCGGGAATGCCCTTAGCCCGGCACACCGCGATCATCAGATGGGCGAAATCTTGGCAGACCCCCTTCTTCAGCCGCAGAAATTCATCCGTTCGCGTCGTAACAACCGTCGTGTTCGGCTGATATTGAAAATTGCGGTATACCTTACCGGCCGTCTCCATGACCAGATCGTATACTCCCGCATCAGGGAGCGATATCTCATCCACATACGTCCGAACGTCTTCGCCGACAGACGTGTAAAGCGTCGGCAGTAAAAATTCCGCGAATTTGTTTTGCAGCGCTTCGTCGGCAAGCATCCGCCAGTCTTCCTTCGGGGATAACACTTGATTCCGGACGCCGTCATTATTGTGCGTAACGACCGTCGATACCGCCGTAATGACAAGCCCGGGATGCCGGGCGTTCACAGTGAACGCGTGGATCCGGTTACCGAAGAAGTCTTCATATGTGAACAACGAAGCGTTCGGCTCCACCGAGATGGTGTGGTGGTAACACGCCTGACGGTAGTTCGTTCGCGGTGATAGGCGAATTTCATTGACACTGTCCATCACCGGCTCCTCGTAGCCGTATTTGGTCGTATGCGAAATTTTGAGCTTCATGCGCGAACCCCCTGCCTCGTGTGAAAAAAGGCGTCACCCACGGCCGCGCCGAGCTGATTGATTGCCGCCATGCCGTTCAAAAGCGAATACAGCAGCGAATCTTTTGCAAGCTCGGAAGTGTCTAACCACGATAACTCGGACCGCACCTTCGCCACGAGACGAATCGCCTTGTCGAGCGCCGGGTCGGCTCCGTTCATGCTGCGGATCGTATGAAGGCTTGCCCCCAGCCCGCTCAGACCGTGCTGAACCGAGCGCGGGAACAACTCGTTCATAACCAACAGCGATGTCGTATGCTCCAATGTGAAATGATCGGAATAGAGCCGCCGATACACATCAACACCGCCAAGCGCCCGCGCCGCAGAAAACAAGTAATAGGAAACACGGGGCTCGTCGTCGGCAATCGAACGATACAACGACTCCAGTAGCCGTGCCGTATTTTCTGCCCGCTCTAGGTACCGACCGCTCTCCATGATGAGCCACTGCTGATCGCGGAACATCATATGCTGTGCGGCACCATAAAACATCCCCATATTCTCCTTCACTTTACGCAAAAACAGAAATGGGGATTCGTACAGCAATTCATTCGCATCGCGGCTTCTCAGCCATAACGCAAACCCGTTCACAATGTCCCACAGCTCCTCCGGCAGCCGTTCCCGCACTGTCTTCAAATTCGTCTTTGTCGACTGAACGCATGCGTTAATGGAGTTCGAGTGACTGGCATCAAGCGCCACATAGAAAAGCACATCTTGCTCCCGGTATGCAGGGTGCGCGGCTTCGAACTGTGCTGGGTCTCCCACCGCCTGCACCATGCGAATCCACAAGTGGTCCTCGTCCGCCGTCTCTTCGCGAATATGATAGAACGCGTCGATCAGCCGGGCGTGGTTTTCGGCCCGCTCCGTGTAGCGGCCGATCCAAAACAACGATTCGGCAATTCGGTTTAGCATGGCAAACCTCCTCCTAAAATTTTGTGAGCATTGCTTCTTGAATCAGCTTCGAGCAAAACTCGCTTCGAAAGCATAGGCCTATTCTCTTAGCACCCAAGTGTCCTTACAGCCGCCGCCTTGCGACGAGTTGACGACGAGTGACCCTTCCTTCATGGCAACACGGGTCAGCCCCCCAGGGATCACATGTACGGAATTCCCGAACAGGGCGAAAGCGCGCAGGTCAATATGCCTGGGCACGAACTGGCCGTGATTCATAATCGGCGCCGTGGATAGCGATATCGTCGGCTGTGCAATATAATTGCCGGGGTTCATGCGAATATTTTCGGCAAAACGCATCAGTTCCTCTTCCGTGGCGGAAGGCCCAATCAACATGCCATATCCGCCAGACAGGGACGTCTCCTTAACCACCATCCGGTCGAGCCGTTCCAGCACATACTCCCGCTCGTCGGGGCGCTCAAGCAAATACGTCGGCACGTTCGGCAAAATCGGCTCTTCGTTCAAGTAATACCGGATCATGTCGGGGACGAACGTATAGATCGCCTTATCGTCGGCGACGCCAGTGCCCGGTGCGTTCGCAATCGCCACGTTGCCGGCACGGTACGCATTCATCAGCCCGGCGACCCCTAGCACAGAATCCGGCCGAAAGGCAAGCGGATCGAGATAATCATCATCAATGCGCCGGTACACCACGTCGATCTGTTTCAAGCCCGTCGTCGTGCGGGCATAAATTTTATGATCAATGCAAACGAGGTCGCCGCCCTCCACCAGCTCGATGCCCATCTTCTGGGCGAGATACGTATGCTCGAAGTAGGCGGAATTGAATTTGCCCGGCGTCAGCAGCGCGACGGTCGGATTCGCCCGGTCGCGGGGTGCGATCCGCTTCAAGGCGGACAAGAAGGCGCCTAGGCTGTGCTCGACTTCCGCCACAGAACAAGAGAAATACGAATCGTGAAAAAAACGTTTCATCATCATGCGTGTCGTGAACAGATACGAGAAGCCGGACGGTGATCGAAGGTTATCCTCCAGCACGAAAAATTGGCCGTGCTCGTCGCGGATCAGATCGATGCCGGAGCATGTGACATAGATGTCGTCCGGCACGTGCAGGCGCATCATCTCCGGACGGAAGTACCGGTTCGACACGACCATTTTCCGAGAAATGATGCCATCGTTAATAATATGTTGATCGTGATACAAGTCGTACAGAAACCGATTCAGCGCCTTCGTCCGTTGGATGACGCCCCGTTCAAGCTCCCGCCATTCGTGCTGCGGAATAATGCGGGGGAGAATATCGAACGGAATCGTCCGTTCCAGCGCCTCCTGCTGCCCGTCGGCGTAAAGCGTGTAAGTAATGCCTTCCTCCAGCATGCGCTGATTCATCGCCCGCTGCCGTCGCCCCAGGCTTTCGGCATTCATCAGTTGAAGCTTCTCGTATAGCCGCTCGTAATGCCTGCGGACTGCGCCGGTGCCGTCGTACATTTCATCGTAAAAAGAAGAAGCAGAGTAGGATTGGTTTAAAGGAAGATTTGAAATGTACATGCCGAAAACCTCCATTCCAGAAAATATAACATCCTTAAATCAATAATATCACACAATATGTAGTTGTAAATTACACGTTGAATGATAATTTTATTTTTTATGAATATTTTCTTGTTAATCGGGAGGTTTAAGTTATCTTTATGTAATATAAAATAACACAAAAAATACGTTTTTTGCTCGAACGTTTCTTTGTCAGCCAAATCTGATTGCCACCGTTTTAGCGAATTTAACGACATGCTCCAACTTTCTTCACTTACTGATCAACAATAGCAGGTTTGCACAATATGACGAGGATTTTGTCAGCCGTGTGGAGGAAGCTGGAATCGCAGAGTTGAATGTACGGTTTGAAATAGCATAGAACAATCATCAACGTTGGTGGGGGGCAGAGAAATCGAACCGGCAAACTTGTTTCAAGCTGTGAGCAAAGCGAAATAGGTGATGCTCCATTTGATGTCGAGGGAACAGAAGACAGACGCATTTCTTCAGCATAAGTGATGAGCAGCACCTTACAAAATTCTGAATATACAAAAAGCTCCTGAATTGTCATAAAACAAATTCAAGAGCTTGTTCATTATTAGGTTGATGCGGTCGAGAGGACTCGAACCTCCACGGGGGGTTAGCCCACACGGACCTGAACCGTGCGCGTCTGCCAATTCCGCCACGACCGCATATATTGGAAGCTGATGAGCCATGAAGGACTCGAACCTTCGACACCCTGATTAAAAGTCAGGTGCTCTACCGACTGAGCTAATGGCTCTCAATAAAAATAATGCTCTGACAAACTTTATTAGGGTTCTCATCCCTGAAGTTAATACGGAACCTCCGGGGTACTCCCACTTCATGGGAGACTGCGATGTCTATCCTAACGAAGTTTATGCTCCGACGAACCCGCGATCTCCTGCGTGACAGGCAGGCATGTTAGGCGTCTACACCACGGTTCCACATTCACTTGAAATGGTGCCGGCGAGAGGACTTGAACCCCCAACCTACTGATTACAAGTCAGTTGCTCTACCAATTGAGCTACACCGGCTCATACTTAAATGGAGCCAAGGGGGATCGAACCCCTGACCTCATCGCTGCCAGCGATGCGCTCTCCCAGCTGAGCTATGGCCCCATATATTAATTTCATATAAAATTTCTATGTAAATGATGGGCCCTAGTGGACTCGAACCACCGACCTCACCCTTATCAGGGGTGCGCTCTAACCAGCTGAGCTAAGGGCCCCAATATGTATCCTTCCCCGAGGGGATTTGCCTGGCAACGTCCTACTCTCCCAGGACCCTTCGGTCCAAGTACCATCGGCGCTGGAGGGCTTAACGGTCGTGTTCGGGATGGGTACGTGTGGAACCCCTCCGCTATCGCCACCAGACAGGTTTTTTCCGGTCGAGTTACCTCCCGAAATTCTTCAGAAAAATAATCAACCTCAGAAAAGACATGCAGCTTCATGCTGCCGCGAGAAATTCGGTACATCACGTACTGTGTGTATGAATTTCATAGCGCATCAAGGGTTTACACCCTGAAAACCGGATCCGAAACGTCATTGCGTTTTATTCATTAGGATAAGCCCTCGACCGATTAGTACTGGTCAGCTCCATGCATTACTGCACTTCCACCCCCAGCCTATCTACCTCGTCGTCTTCAAGGGGTCTTACATACTGGGAAATCTCATCTTGAGGGGGGCTTCACGCTTAGATGCTTTCAGCGCTTATCCCGTCCGTACATAGCTACCCAGCGGTGCTCCTGGCGGAACAACTGGTACACCAGCGGTACGTCCATCCCGGTCCTCTCGTACTAAGGACAGCTCCTCTCAAATTTCCTGCGCCCACGACAGATAGGGACCGAACTGTCTCACGACGTTCTGAACCCAGCTCGCGTACCGCTTTAATGGGCGAACAG